>DASVMH010000063.1:0-3477 GCA_036384455.1 Marmoricola sp.
GGTCACCGTGATGGACGCCTACTGCGAGCACCTCGGCGCGCATCTGGGCTATGGCGGCGAGGTCGTCGGGGACCGGATCCGTTGTCCCTTCCATGGCTGGGAGTGGAACGAGCAGGGCCGCAACGTCTGCATCCCGTACGAGGAGCGCCCCAATCTCGGCCGCCGGATCAACACGATGCCGGTGGTCGAGCGCAACGAGGCGATCTACGTCTGGCACGACGTCGACCGCGGGCAGCCGACCTTCGACGTCGCCGACGTGTTCACCGCCTGGAGCGATGGGGAGAGCAGGGACGGCGCTGCCGACGCTGCCACTGCCGACGACTACTACCCGCTGTGCGAGCACGCGCAGCTCTTCGAGACCCGGCTCGAGCTCCATCCGCAGTACGTCCTGGAGAACGGCGTCGACTTCGCGCACTTCAAATTCGTGCACAAGGTGCCGATCGTCCCGGTCTTCACCCGACACGACTTCGACGGTCCCGTCTCGTACGTCGACTTCACGATCACCTTCGACAACGAGGACGCCGGCGGGTCGATCGAGGACATCAACAGCGGCGTCAACGCGATCAACTGCGGCCTCGGCCTGGCGGTGACCAAGAGCTGGGGGATGATCGACAACCGCACCGCCTCGGCGGTCACCCCGGTCGACGACTCCACCTGCGACGTGCGGTTCAGCGTCTGGATCGGGCGCAAAGACGTCGACGGCCGGCGTGATGACCGCGACCACTGCGACTACGCCGATCGCAACGCCCGGGCCGTGATCGAACAGTTCGAGGCCGACATCGCGATCTGGTCGCATCAGAAGTACGCCAGCCCGGCGGCCCTCTCCCGCGGCGAATACCCCGGCTTCACCGCGCTGCGCCGTTGGGCCGAGCAGTTCTACCCCGACGGCACCCGCACCACCCCCACCATCCCCACCAACAGCACCGACAGCACCGCAGGGAGCCCCTCATGATCCGCGTCTTCCAGGTCGCCACCGGCAACGTCGGCTCGGAGATGATCAAGCGGCTCGGTCCACATCCGGACCTCGAGCTGGTCGGGGTGCACTGCTACACCGCCGACAAGATCGGCCGTGACGTCGGTGACATCGTCGGCATCGGCCCCGTGGGCGTACGCGCCACCGGCACCGTCGAGGAGATCATCGCCGCGGAGCCGGACGTGCTCACCTTCCACGGGGTCTTCCCCGACGAGGACCTCTACGTGAAGGTGCTCGAGGCCGGGATCGACGTCGTCACCACGGCCGACTGGATCACCGGCTTCCACCGCGACACCAACCATCCGCACCCCTCGGGGCGCAAGGTGAGCGAGTTGATCGCCGAGGCGTGCGAGCGGGGCGGCTCCACGTTCTACGGCACCGGGATGAATCCCGGCGTCAACCAGATCCTGGGCGTCGCGTGCTCCGCGGACGTCGCCGACATCGAGAACGTCACGACCATCGAGTCCGTCGACGTCTCCTGCCACCACTCGGCCGACACCTGGCGCGAGGTCGGCTACGGACTCCCGGTCGAGCACCCGGACCTGCCGGCGATGCTGGAGAAGTTCACCGCGGTCTTCGCCGATTCGGTGTACATGATGGCCGACTGCTTCGACCTCGCGCTCGACGAGGTGGTGTTCTCCTATGAGGCCGGGGCCTGCACGAAGGACGTCGACCTGGGTTGGTACCACCTGTCCAAGGGCTCGCTCGGCGGCAGCTACATCAAGTACCAGGGCATGGTCGACGGCGTCTCCCGCGTGGAGACGCACCTCGAGTGGCAGATGACCCCACACACCGATCCACATTGGGACATCAAGGGCTGCTACATCACGCAGATCACCGGCGACCCGCAGGTCTACAACAAGCACATGATCTTCCCCGCGCCCGGCGTGGACCTCTCCGACCCGGCGCAGTTCGCCTCGATCGGGATGACCGTCACCGGGATGCCCGCGCTGCACGCGATCCGGTCCGTCGTCGCCGCGCCTCCTGGGATCGTCACCAGCGCCGATCTTCCCCTGCGCGCCTTCGCGGGTCGCTTCCGGTTGTGATCCCACTCGTGTGTCCGTGAGCCATTGCGCACTCGCGGTCGCTGCGGTGCCGTAATCTGTGGGAGGCGCCGCGCGTTGCGGCGAGGATATGCAGGGGGATCTCACACATGCGATCGATGGGCCGTGCCGGTCTGGCCACCGCCGC
The DNA here is from genome assembly GCA_036384455.1 of Marmoricola sp. Classification (GTDB taxonomy): domain Bacteria; phylum Actinomycetota; class Actinomycetes; order Propionibacteriales; family Nocardioidaceae; genus Marmoricola. The sequence goes on from DASVMH010000063.1 coordinate 2,165, forward strand.
GATCGGAGCAGTCGTCGCACCCTGTCTGCTCCAGTCGGGATGTGCGTCCAACACACCCGCCGCGGCGAGCGACACCAGGCCTGCGGCGAGCACCAGTGCACCGGTCACCACAGCGCGCACGACGTCGCCGAGCGCAACGGCGAGCGGCTCCGCGTCGAGCCTCGCTCCCGACGTGCTTCCGGCGACCACGACGCCGACGCCGGCCGAGCCGCACCTGAAGAAGCGCCCCAACATCTTGTTGATCACCGCCGACGACGCCTCGATCCTCGACCTGCCGTACATGCCGCACGTGCGCAAGCTGATCGGCAAGGCGGGTGTGAAGTTCGCCGACGCGCTGGCCCCGACGCCGATCTGCGTGCCCGCGCGGGCCTCCCTGCTCACCGGGCAGTACGCCGACAACACCGGCACCGTCACGATCAGCGGCCCCCGAGGCGGCTTCCAGCACTTCCGCGACAAGCGCTCGCTGCCGGTCGCGCTGCAGAAGGCCGGCTACCAGACGCTGTTCACCGGCAAGTACCTCAACGGCTACGACAAGCCCGGCCAGACGTACGTGCCCCCGGGTTGGACCGACTGGCGGGCCACCTCGGACGGCACCTACAACTTCTACAACCAGGTGCTCAACATCAACGGGCACCTCGAGCACGTGAACCGCTACACGACCTTCACGATGCGCGACCAGGCCGATGACATGATCCGCTCGCACGGGAAACGCAAGAAGCCCTGGTACCTCTGGCTCAACTACGTCGCCCCGCACGTGGGCTCCCCCGTCCAGGCCGGCGACCCGAAGCTGCTCTATCCCGGCACCAAGGCGGCGTACGGCACGACGGTCCCGGCCCCCAGCGACTTCAACCGCTACCGCAACATCAAGCTGCCCGACCGACCCGACATGTTCGAGAAGGACATCAGCGACAAGCCGAAGCACTCGCCCGCGCACCGGCATCTGAGCCACAACCAGAAGAAGGCGCTGCGGATCGAGTTCGAACGTCGGGTCGAGGCGGTCCAGGGCGTCGACCGCGCCGTGGCCAGCCAGATCCGCACGCTGAAACAGACCCACCAGCTCAAGAACACCGTGGTGATCTTCACCGGCGACAACGGCTTCGTCACCGGTGAGCACAACATGGAGGGCAAGCTCTGGCACTACAACGAGATCCTCCGGATCCCGGTGCTGATGCGCGGCCCCGGAATCCCGCGCCACAAGGTCGTGCGGACCGCGATCACCAATCCCGACATCGCGGTGACGATCATGGCGCTCGCGCGGGCCAAGTCGCTGCGCGGCCCGCTCGACGGGGTGAACATGCTGCCGTGGCTGCGGG
>DASVMH010000064.1:0-15719 GCA_036384455.1 Marmoricola sp.
CCCTCGGGCAGCCGCGGCACGCACGCTCACTCGCTGATCGACCAGGTGTTCAACACTCAGCGGGCGTACGCGACCAAGGTCTATTTCGGCATCAAGTACTCCGACCACTTCCCGGCCGTGGCGACCTACTACCTGCAGAAGGGGACGACGCGCGGGGAACAGCCGATCGCAGGCAACAACGTGCAACGCGTGCCGTCCGTCCAGCCGCCGACGACCGGGAAGGAACTGAGGAGCCCCAGGTGGATCCAGGCCCGCTGCGGTGACGTCAAGGGCTGACCGACCGATCCCCGACGCCGGCGCTGGTAGCCTCCGCGGCGTGGCCGAACGATCCCTGATCCTGATCACCGGTGCGGGTCGCAGCGGGACCAGCACCATGTCGGGCACGCTGCACCACCTCGGGCTGTGCGTGCCCGGGCCGTTCCTCGGTGCCAACGACTCCAACCCCAAGGGCTTCTTCGAGTCGCGCTGGTCGGTGCGCTTCCACAAGGAGTTGCTGCGCGAGGCCGGCGTGGACGAGTTCGACAGCCGTCCGGGCGCCTTCGACCTCGTGGCACGGGCCGTCACTCCCGAGCGCAGACAGCAGGTCGTCGACTTCCTGAGCGAGCGGGGCGGAGATGCCGCGCAGGTCGTCGTCAAGGACCCGCGCACGGTGTGGACCCAACAGGTCTGGCGGGCCGCGGCGGCCGAGGTGGGTCGCGACATCCGCTACGTCTCTATGCTGCGCCATCCCGCTGAGGTCGTCGGCAGCCGCACGACGTACTACGCCTCCGAGGAGATCGACCAGCGTCGCCGCTACGAGGTCTTCAACGTGGCCCGCTGGATCAACAGCACCCTGATCTGCGAGAGGGAGACGCGCGGGCAGCGCCGTGTGTTCGTGCGGTACGTCGACCTCCTCGACGACTGGCGCGCGGAGATGACCCGCGTCGGCACCGTGCTGGATCTGCAGTACGACCCTCCGATCACCGACGCCCACCACGACGTCGACGACTTCATCGATGCCGGTCTGCGCCGGCACACCGTCACCTGGGACGAGCTGGCCACGCCGCGTGACCTGAAACGGATCGCGCAGGAGGTCTGGGACTGCCACCAGAGGCTCGTCGAGAGTGAGGATCCGGCTGCCTCGGCGCGCCTCGACGAGCTCGCCGACGAATTCGACCAGGTGCTCTTCGACGCGGTCGCCATCTCGCATGACGCGATCCTCCAGGCCCGCCGGGAGACCCGGCTCAAGGTCGAGGAGGAGCTGCGCGGGGACCAGCCCGCCGCGCCGGCGCCGCAGCCCGCGACCCTCGGGGAACGTCCGGTCAACGACGTCGCCGCCCGCGATCTCGCCCGGATCGCCGCCCGCCGGGTGCTCGGGCGACTGCACCGCCCCTGAGCCTGCCGGTGTGACCCGCGCCACCGTTGCTCCCCGTTCCCAGGTTCGTACGGGCGGCGTACGCTTTTCTCGCAATCAGCACGTAGTCCGGTACCCGTCAGGGACTGGAACGAAGGGCGGATGAGAGATGACCCGGATCGGGGTTGTCGGCGCTGGCCGTGTCGGCGCCGTTCTGGCTGCGGCCCTGCGCGCCGCCGGCCACGAGGTCGTATCGGTCGCCGGTGAGTCCACGGCGTCGCGCTCGCGCGCGGCCGCACTGCTCCCGGGCGTACCCATGGCGAAGCCGACCGACGTCGCACGCTCCTGCGACCTGCTGCTGCTCACCGTGCCCGACGACATGCTCGCCAACGTGGTGACCTCGCTCGTCGGTGCCGGCGCGATCCGTGCCGGTCAGGTCGTGTGCCACACCAGCGGACGACACGGTCTGTCCGTCCTCGCCCCCGCCGTCGCGATCGGAGCTCGTCCGATCGCCATGCACCCTGCGATGACCTTCACCGGCACGGCCGTCGACCTCGACCGGCTCAGCGGCTGCGTCTTCGGTTTCACGACCGAGCCGGTCGAGCGTGCTCTGGCCGAGGCCCTGATCGCGGACCTGCACGGCGTTGCGATGTTCGTGCCCGAGGAGCGCCGCACGCTCTACCACGCCGCGCTCGCACATGGCGCCAACCACCTGGTCACCCTCGTCTCCCAGGCGATGGGCCTGCTGACCGCTGCGGGCGCCGAGGACCCGGCCGCGACGCTGCGCCCGCTCCTCACCGCGGCCCTCGACAACGCGCTCGACCAGGGTGATGCCGCGCTGACCGGTCCGATCGTGCGCGGCGACGTCAACACCGTGCGCGCGCACCTCGCCGATATCACCGCGACCGCACCCGACACGTTGCCGTCGTACGTCGCGATGGCTCGCGCCACCGCCGACCGTGCCGTCATCGACGGCCGGTTGCTGCCGATCCGGGCCCGCCAGATCATGGCCGCGCTCGACGAGGCCATAGCCAACTTCCGCACTGTCCACCCGGTCGCCCGCAGCTGGGGTCACGAGGCTCGCTGACCCGTGTCCGACGTACGCCAGGTCGGCACCCGTGCCGAGCTCCTCAGCCTGCCCCGCGGTGCGGCGGCGGGCGGGCCGGTCGCGCTCGTGCCCACCATGGGTGCGCTGCACGAGGGCCACGCCGCGCTGATCCGGGCCGCCCGGGAGGCGACGCACGGGCCGGTCGTGGTGTCGGTGTTCGTCAACCCGCTGCAGTTCGCACCCGGCGAGGATCTCGACCGCTATCCGCGCACACTCGATGCGGACCTCGAGGTGTGTGCCGGTGCCGGCGCCGACGTGGTGTTCACGCCGTCGGTGGCGGAGATGTACCCCGACGGCGTCTCGACGGGGGCCACGGACGCGGTGTCGGTCGATGCCGGTCCGCTCGGCACGATCCTCGAAGGGGCTTCGCGGCCGACGCACTTCCGGGGGGTGCTCACCGTCGTCGCCAAACTGTTCGGTCTGGTGCGACCCGACCTCGCGTTCTTCGGTGAGAAGGACTACCAGCAGCTCGTCCTGATCGAACAGATGGCGCGGGAGTTGTGCCTCGGCGTCGACGTCTGCGGCGTCGAGACCGTGCGCGACGCCGATGGCCTGGCGCGGAGCAGTCGCAACCAGTACCTCTCCGACGAGGAGCGAACGGTCGCGCTCGCCCTGTCGCGGGCGCTCTCCGCAGCCCGGGAGCGCGCGGCGTACGGCGTCCCGTCGGCCCGCTGGGCGGCGATGAAGGTGCTCACCGGCGAGCCCGGACTCGACCTGGACTACCTCGCCCTGCGCAGTGAGGACCTCACCGTCGACCTGTCCGAGGAACCCGACCTACCAACGACCACCGGTCGCGTGCTCGTCGCAGCACGCGTCGGCAACACCCGCTTGATCGACAACATGCCGATCGAGTTCACCACCCGAGGAGGCGCCTGATGTTGCGCACCATGATGAAGTCCAAGATCCACCGAGCGACGGTCACCCAGGCCGACCTGCACTACGTCGGCTCGGTGACCATCGACGAGGACCTGCTCGAGGCGGCCGATCTGCTGCCCGGTGAGCTCGTCCACATCGTCGACGTCACCAACGGCGCCCGGCTCGAGACGTACACGATCGCCGGCGAGCGCGGATCGGGCGTGATCGGCATCAACGGCGCCGCCGCGCACCTGGTGCACCCCGGTGACCTGGTGATCCTGATCGGCTACGGCCAGATGGACACCGCCGAGGCGCGCACGTACGAGCCGCACGTGGTCTTCGTCGATGCGGACAACAAGATCCTCACCACGGGCTCCGACCCCGCCGAGGCGCACGAGGACAGCGGACTCGTCCGCGGAGACGTACTGGTGCACGGATAGATACCCTGCGCCAATGACCCTCCCCGAGCGGCTCGCCGCGGGAACACCAGGCTGGACCACCGAGGCCGATGTCGTCGTGGTCGGGTCCGGTATCGCCGGCCTGACCGCCGCCCTGCGGTTGCGGACCGAGGTCGACAAGATCCTGGTCGTCACCAAGGACGTGCTCGCGGCCGGATCGACACAGTGGGCCCAAGGTGGCATCGCCGCGGCGCTCGGCCCGGGCGACACCCCCGACCAGCACGAGACCGACACCCTCGTCGCGGGTGCGGGAGCCTGCAACCTCGACGCCGTGCGTGTGCTCGTCACCGAGGGCCCCGAAGCGGTGCGTGAACTGATCGCGCTCGGCACCAACTTCGACCACACGCCCGACGGCAGCCTGTCGCTCACCCGGGAGGGTGGGCACCACCGCGACCGGATCGCCCACGCCGGCGGCGACGCGACCGGGGCCGAGATCCAACGCGCACTGGTGGCTGCCATCCACGCCGCCCCCGACATCGAGGTCATCGAGCACGCGCTCGCGGTCGACCTGCAGCTGTCGGACGAGGGCGCGGTCGCCGGCCTGACCCTGCACGTGATGGGGGAGGGCCAACGCGACGGCATCGGTGCGGTCCGGGCCCGGGCGATCGTGCTCGCCTCCGGCGGTCTGGGCCAGGTGTTCGCGCAGACCACCAACCCGCCGGTGTCCACCGGGGACGGGATGGCGCTGGCCGTACGAGCTGGGGCGGTGCTGCGCGACCTCGAGTTCGTCCAGTTCCACCCGACCGTGCTCTACCTCGGCCCCGACGCCCAGGGCCAGCAGCCGTTGATCTCCGAGGCCGTCCGGGGTGAGGGCGCGTTCCTCGTCGACTTCGACGGCGTGCGGTTCATGCAGGGCCAGCACGAGCTCGCCGATCTCGCACCGCGCGATGTGGTCGCCAAGGCGATCATGCGCCGGATGATCGAGCAGGGCCGGCAGCACATGTGGCTCGACGCGCGGCATCTGGGAGCCGAATTCTGGGAGCGGCGGTTCCCGACGATCCTCGCCTCCTGCCGCTCGCACGGCATCGACCCGGTGACCGAGCTGATCCCGGTCGCGCCCGCCTGTCACTACGCGTCCGGTGGGGTCGCGACCGATGTGTGGGGGCGCTCCAGCATCCCCGGGCTGTACGCGACGGGCGAGGTCGCCTGCTCGGGGGTCCACGGCGCCAACCGGCTCGCCTCCAACTCGCTGCTCGAGGGGCTGGTCTTCTCCCGCCGGATCGCGCAGGTGCTGCCCGGCGAGCTGCGGCCGTACGCCACGCCGGCCACAGATGACCGCACGCCGGGGATCGTGTCGGCCGGGGTCCGCGAGAAGCTGCAGGAGACGATGTCGGACGAGGTCGGGGTGCTCCGCTCGGCGACCGGCATCTCCGCAGCGCTCGAGCAACTCGCGGTGCTCGCCCAGGATGATGGCGAGGTCGAGGTCGCCGCCTGGGAGGCCAGCAACCTCGTCACCATCTCCACCGCGCTCGCCCGGGCTGCGCTGTTGCGCGAGGAGACCCGCGGCTCGCACTGGCGCGAGGACTTCCCCGAGCGCGACGACGCTCGCTTCGCCGGCCACATCGACGTACGCCTGGTTGCGGGCGAGCCGGTGCTCGAGTTCCACCCCGCGCCGGCCACCGATGGAGACGCTCGATGACGCCCTACGCTGCGCTGCCGGACGAGTTGATCGACCGCATCGCCGCAGCCGGCCTCGACCCGGCTGCGGTGCATGCGCACATCACGGCCGCGCTGGAGGAGGACCTTCCCGGCGGTTCCGTCGACGTGACCAGCACCGCCACCATCCCCGCGACATCGCAGAGCACCGGCGACCTCGCCACGCGTGAGGACGGGGTCGTCGCCGGTCTGGACATTGCGGAGATGGTGTTCCGCGTCGTGTGCGGCGACTCCCTCGAGGTGATCTCACGCGTCGACGACGGCGCTCGCGTGTCAGCGGGCGACGTCGTCATGAAGCTCGCCGGGCCGACCCGCGGGCTGCTGACCGCCGAGCGCACGGCCCTGAACTTCGCGAGTCACCTCTCGGGCGTCGCGACCGCCACCTCGCACTGGGTGTCGGCCCTGGAGGGCACCCGGGCGAAGGTGCTCGACACCCGGAAGACCCTGCCGGGCTGGCGCGCGCTGCAGAAGTACGCCGTGCGTTGCGGCGGCGGGGTCAACCACCGCTTCTCCCTCTCGGACATGGCGATGGTCAAGGACAACCACGTCGTGGCGGCAGGGGGAGTCGTTCCTGCGTACGAGGCCGTTCGCGCGGCGTACCCCGACATCCCGGTCGAGGTCGAGGTCACCACGCTGGACGAGTTGCGGTTGCTGCTCGACGTGGGTTGCGACCGGATCCTGCTCGACAACATGTCCGACGACACGATGCGGGAGGCCGTCGCGATCACGGGTGGTCGCGCCGTGCTGGAGGCGTCCGGCGGGCTGACGCTCGATCGGGCGCGCTCGGTTGCGGAGACCGGCGTGGACTTCATCTCGGTCGGTGCGCTGACCCACTCGGTGATCGTGTTCGACCTCGGGTTGGACCTAGAAGTTGCTGCGGAGTCGGGCCGATGACGTTGCTGTGCGCCGACATCGGCAACTCCCACACGACCCTCGGCCTTGTCCGCGACGGCTCGGTCCTCGATCACTGGCGGGTCGCCACCGACGAGCGCCGCACCGCTGACGAGTGGGGCATCTTGTTGCGCAGCCTGATCGCCGGTGGCGAGTACGCCGGTGCCACCCGGGGTGTGGCGGTCTGTTCGACCGTGCCCGCTGTGCTGCACGAGTGGCGCGACATGCTGCCCCGCTATTTCGCCGATCTGCCAGCGGTGGTCGTGGAGCCGGGGGTGCGCACCGGCGTACCCGTCCTCATGGACAACCCGCGCGAGGTCGGCGCCGACCGCGTCATCAACGCCCTCGCCGCCGCCCACCTCTACGACGGTCCGACCGTGGTCGTCGACTTCGGCACCGCGACCACCTTCGACGTCGTCAGCGGTCGTGGTGAGTACGTCGGGGGCGCGATCGCCCCTGGCATCGACATCTCGCTGGAGGCCCTCGGGCGGCGCGGGGCCCAACTGCGCAAGGTCGAGCTGCTGCGTCCACGCTCGGTGATCGCGAAGAACACCGTCGAGGCGATCCAGTCAGGCATCCTCTACGGCTTCGCCGGCCAGGTCGACGGCATCGTCAACCGGATGATCGCCGAGCTCGGCGTGCCTTCCGAGACCACGGTGAACGTCGTTGCCACCGGCGGCCTGGCCCCCGTCGTGGTCGAGGAGTGCGCCACCTTCACCGACCACCAGCCCTGGCTCACCCTCCTCGGCCTCGAACTGGTCTTCTCCCGCAACACGTAGGAGCGCTGAGACCCCAAAACTCTGACGCCTTTTTGCGCCGAGACCCCAAAACTCTGACGCTCTCGGACGTCGAGTCCAAATCTCGTCCTCCAGGACGCCATCGGTTTTGGACTCGGTGTGTTTTTCCGTCAGAGTTTTGGGGTCTCGGCGTGTTTTTCGGTGAGAGTTTTGGGGTCTCAGCGGGTTGGGTCGATCAGGATCTTGGCGTGGTGCTCGGCGGAGCCGAGGTCGGTGAAGGCTTGCGCGACGCCGTCGAGGCCGACAGTGCCGGTGATCAGCGGAGTCGGGTCCACCTTGCCGGACGCGATCATCTGCAGGGTGTCGTGGAACTCGGCGGGGTCGTAGGCGAAGACGAAGCGCAGGTCGATCTCCTTGTTGATCGCCATCGCGGGCTGGAAGGTGTCCGGCTCCATGCAGACGCCGACCACGATCACGCGGGAGCGCAGCGGGGCGTGATTGACGATGTCCTCGATGATGCCGGGCACGCCGACGCACTCGAAGACGACCGGACCTGCCTGGATCGCGAGGCCGGCGGCATCGGCGGCGTGCATCACCTTGTTCCACGGGAGCAGCGGGATCCGGCGCAACTGCTCCATGCCATCGAACGCGGCGCCGAGAAGTTTCTTCCCGTCGGTGATGTGCTTGGTGGACTCGAAGTGCTCCCAGGGCGAGGCTGCGGACGGATCCACGACGACATCGGCGCCGCACTGCGTGGCGAGTGATCGGCGCGCGGCGGAGAAGTCGCTGGCGATCACGGTCTTCACCCCGCGGGCCTTGAGCATCAAGATCACCGCCAACCCGATCGGGCCACAGCCGACGACCACAGCGGTCTCGCCCTTGCCGACCTTGCCCCGGCGTACGGCGTGCCAGGCGACGGCGAGCGGCTCGGTGAGTGCGGCGACGTCCTCGCCGACACCGTCGGGGACGGGGAAGGTCATCGACTCCTGGACGAGCACCTTCTCGGCGTACCCGCCGGGCGCGTCTGCGGCGAGACCGGTCATGCCCGCCCTGCCGTCCGTGCGCACCATCGGTACGGAGACCACGAGTTGCCCGGGCTTCCATGCCTTGCGCGTCTTCGGGCCGTACGACAGCACGCGCCCGGAGAACTCGTGACCCATCACCACCCGGTCGCGTACGCGCATCAGCGAGTCGAGACCGATCAGCGCACCCATGTCGGCGACGACGTCAGCATGCTCGCGCATGTGCAGGTCGGAGCCGCAGATCCCGCAGCGGGTCACCTGCAGCAGGATCTGCCCGGGTCCCGGTGTGGGGTCGGGCAGATCCTCGACGTTGAGCTGGGTCTCATGACACACGACGGCCTTCATGGGGCCAGTCTGGCAGGGCTCAGTCGACGGCAGGCTTCACGTTGCAGCTGATGCCCTCCGGGTGCAGCAGCCAGGGGCACCCGTTCTTGCCCTTCGGGGGCTCGGGGATCACCAGCTCCGGGTCGGTCGACACGGTGGTGAGCACCTCGGCGGGTACTTCGAACCTCTGCATCGCCTCCTCGTAGGAGGACGCGCGGACGAACTCGGAGGTCGCGGTGACGAACGTCTGCGAGTGCACCACCTTCACCGACCGCTCGAACCACAACTCGTGCGGGTCGAAGTGCTTGGACCGGCTGGTGCCTCCGACGGGGTCCTCGCGCAGCCACTTCGGCGTGAGCCGGCGTTGGACCTGCGACTTGGTGACCGCCGCCCACGACCAGCTCGCCATGCCCGAGACGGCGTGGTCCTCGGGAAGGAGGGCCGACACCGTGGTGGTCGCGACGCCGGCGTCGGTGTGCGCGACGGTGCAGGAGAAGTCCAGGCCCGAGTCGATGTCGTCGGCGCAGATCCGGCGGGCGTTGCCCTCCGCCTCCGACCTCGCGTGGGCGAGATAGACCGAGAACCGGTGGTCGCCCTCGTCGTACTGCATGCGCATCGCGTTCGCCATGTCGTAGTACTTCTCTGGGAGCTTCGTCTCCTGCTCGTCGGTGGCGATGAACTCGCCCGCACCGAGGTCGGCCACCGATCCGGAGAACGCGCTGTGCACGTGGTCGTCGATGAGCTGCGGCATCTGCGATGCGTCGTAGTTCCGCAACGCCTGTTGGGTCGCGGGGGCGATCGTGTCGTCGGCTGAGCCGCCGCCGATGGTGTGTGGCACCAGCGCCACAGCGGCGACCGCAACGGCCGCCATGGCGACACCGCCGCCAAGACGCCGGCGCCGCACGGCGCGCCGGCCCCGCGCCACCACGGCGTCGACGGGCATCGGGCTCGTCGGCTCACCCTCGTGCGCATGGCGGTGCAGCAGCTCGGTCAATTCAGTCCTGGTCATCGTGACTCCTCGATGGTGACGAGTTCGGGAAGGTGGTGGCGCAAGGTGTCCAGCGCGCGGGCGGTCTGGCTCTTCACGGTGCCCTCGGCGATGCCGAGGACGCGCGCGACCTCGGCGATCGGTTGGTCGTCGAGGAAGCGCAGCGCCACGATCGCGCGCTGCCGCTCGGGCAGCAGCGCGAGCGCCTCGCCGATGTCGAGCGGTGCTTCGCCGTGCGCGTCGGCCGGGGTCTCCGGGACATCGGCGACCGGGCGGTCGCGGCGCTTGCGCGCCTCGCTGAGCGCGGTGTTGACGACCGCCTTGCGGGCGTACGCCTCGCGCGTCTCGGAGCGCACCCGCGGCCACGCGACGTACACCTTGGAGAACGCCTGTTGGGTGACGTCCTCGGCGAGGTGCCAGTCGCGCACGATGAGGTACGCCGTGCGTCGGAGCGTGGGTCCGCGTGCGGCGAAGAACTCGCTGAACTCTGTGTCGCGTCGCATCCTCATCCTTGGGGGGCCGGTTTCCGAGACACCCCTAGTACGCAGCGACCCTCCCGAAAGGTTCGCACGATCCGCAGATCAGTAGCCTGTCCCCATGACTGACGAGCCTCCCGTCGACGATCTGCCCGAGCAGATGCAGGTCCGTCGGGAGAAGCGGCAGCGGATCCTCGATGACGGCCGAGACGCCTATCCCGTGACGGTGCCGCGCACCCACACGATCGCCGCGATCCGCGCGGACTATGACGACCAGACCCTCGAGCCGGACACGCACACCGGGGTCACGGTGTCGATCACCGGCCGGGTGATCTTCCTGCGCAACACCGGGAAGCTCTGCTTCGCGCGGCTGCGCGAGGGCGGCGGCGCCGAGATCCAGGCGATGCTGTCGCTGGCCGAGGTGGGCGAGGAGTCACTGGCCGAGTTCAAGTCGGTGGTCGACCTCGGCGACCTCTTGTCGGTGACCGGGGAGGTGATCACGAGTCGCCGCGGCGAACTCTCCGTCCAGGCCACCGAGTGGCAGGTGGCGGCCAAGACTCTGCGGCCCCTGCCCAACGAGCACAGTCCGCTGTCGGACGAGGCGCAGGTGCGGTTGCGCTACGTCGACATGATGATCCGGCCCGAGCCGAGGGAGATGGTGCGCACCAAGGCGACGGTGCTGCGCAGTCTGCGCAACACGCTCGACCGTCTCGGCTACCTCGAGGTCGAGACCCCGATCCTCCAGCTGACCAACGGCGGGGCCGCGGCCCGGCCGTTCCGCACCCACCTCAACGCGCTCGATCAGCCGATGCTGTTGCGGATCGCGCTCGAGCTCGATCTCAAGCGCGCGATGATCGGCGGTGTCGACAAGGTCTACGAGATCGGCCGCACCTTCCGTAACGAGGGCCTGGACTCCACGCACGCCGCAGAGTTCTCGATGCTCGAGGCCTACCAGGCCTACGGCGACCAGTTCACGATGATGGAGCTCACGAAGGCGCTGGTCCTCGACGCCGCACGAGCGGTCGGGCGTACGGTCGTGCCGGCTCGCGACGGCTCCGAGATCGATCTCGAGGGCGAGTGGCGACAGGCCGCGATCCTCGATCTGGTCTCCGACGCGATCGGCGAGGAGATCACCGTCGGGACCACCGCGGATGAATTGCGCAAGCACGCCGACAAACGCGATGTCGAACTCCAGCCCGAGTGGGGCGCAGAGGAGATCGTCGTCGAACTCTACGAACAACTCGTCGAGGATTCGCTGCTGCAGCCCACGTTCGTAATGGATTATCCGGCAGCCGTGAAACCGCTCGCCAAATCGCATCGCAGCAAGCAGGGACTCAACGAGGCCTGGGACCTGATCATCAACGGCGTCGAATTGGCACCCGCATATTCAGAATTGAACGACCCGGTGGTCCAGCGTGAGCGGCTCACCGCACAGTCGCTCAAGGCGGCTGCCGGTGATCCCGAGGCGATGGAACTCGACGAGGTCTTTCTCAAGGCGATGGAATTCGGGATGCCGCCCGCCGGCGGAATGGGCATGGGTGTCGATCGATTGATCATGTTGCTCACCGGTGCGGGAATCCGGGAGACGATCCTGTTCCCGCTGCTTCGTCCCGAATAGTCGTCAATCGGTGACGGACGCGGGATAGGGATATTCCGCGGCACCTGGTTAATATCGGCGCATGGCTCAGAAAGTGAACATCGTCCTCGTCGACGATATCGACGGCGCCGAGGCTGACGAGACTGTTTCCTTTGCCCTCGACGGCAAGGAATACGAAATCGATCTCACGAAGAAGAATGCCGACAAGCTGCGCGACGCCCTCGCGCCGTTCGTCGCGCACGCCCGCCGGTCGGGCGGAAGCGCCCGCGGGCGGCGGTCCCGCGGTGCCTCCTCCTCCCGCGGCGGTCATGCGGCGGAGATCCGTGCCTGGGCGCGCGAGAACGGTCACACGGTCTCCGAGCGCGGCCGCGTCTCCGCGGAGGTCAAGGCCGCGTACGACGCCGCCCACTGATCGGCGGGCCGGCGCCTAGTCCTCCCCGCCCCCGACGTCGAGGCCGCGCTCGCTGTCGATGCGGCCGTACTTCGGGACCCGCACCGTCCGCGCCCCGGGCGTCCCACCGAGGATGACCCGCCGGAACGACGTGTTGTTGGTCGTCCTTGCCTCGTACAGCCGATGCCCGGGGTTCGCGCGCACGCGGATCCAGTACGTCCCGTTGGGCAGTGTCGTGATGTCGATCGACTGCCCCGCGCGGTCCTGGGTGTAGGTGTCGCCCCACCCGTTCGCGAGCACCTCGCGCACCCAGATCGACGAGAGGTCGCCGCACGCGGTCGACAGGTCGCCGTTGCCCGGGTTCGCCGGTGCGCCCGGCACGAGCAGGTCGATGCCGTCGGTCGGCGCGAGGCAGAACGCCTCCTTGCCACTCGTACGAAGTGCGTGCGCGTGCTTGTGCTTCTTCTTGACCAGGTCGTAAACCGCGAAGTCCTCGAAGTGCCAGTGCTGGTGCGAGGGACGGCTGTCGTACTTCATCGTGCCCACCCGCGCGGAGCCGACCTGGCGGCCACCCCTGTAGAAGAACTGGTAGGCCCGCATCACCGGCTTGCTGCCCTTGCGGAAGCCCTCCGCGACCAGCGGACCGCGTCCCCCGTTGTAGACGGTCGCGGCGAAGTCGAGCAGGTCGTGCTTGCCCTCGTGATGCGTGCTGATCCCCCACGCGGGCAGGGCGATCAGGTCGGGAAGGGTGTGGCGCGGGACGCGCGCCGACCGGGCATCGACATCGGCCGGCTCAGTGGGGTGCGCCTGGTCGGCGGTCGCCGAACGGTTGCCGAGCGCACTGGGCGAGACTCGACGCTCCAGAGAGACGGCGTCGCCCTCGCCGTCGTCGGTGTGCTTGACCCGGGCGTGGAACCGCACGGTGCTCTGCGCCACGGTCATCCCGAGGGCGCGTGCGAGATCGCGGCGCAACGAGATGTCGAGCAGCACTGTGTCCGTCGTGATCAGGCGGCCGGGGATGCTGCCGTACGGAGTGATGGAGCGCGCCCAGCCCCGGTCGATGCCCCAGCGTTGACCGCGGGTGAACGGGTTCCCGCCGCATCCCCAGGTGTATGCGCTGTTCGTCGCCGCGTCGGGTCGCAGCCGGGCCTCGTCGTAGTCGTTGAGACACAGGTTCATCCGGTTGCGTCCGATCAGGGCGCCGTCCGGTTTGCGCCAGGTCAGCACGAGCGCCTTCCGCAGACCCGCCCACCCGCGGAGATAGCGGTTCGGAATCCGCCACGTCCGGTCACCGGCGCGAGCCACCACCCGGATCATGTCCTTCGCATGGCGTCGGGACACGTCGAACTCGAAGGCGTGCTTCGCCGACTTCAGGTAGACCCCGGCGTTGAAGTCGACCCACTGCTGCTTGCCGGAGCCGTAGATGTGCACCGTCAGGTGCCGCCTCGGGCTGGTCAGGATCAGGCCACTGTCGTGGTGGTGGGCGTGTGTGGTGGGTGTCGCCTGCGCGGTGGGCGCGGCGAGCGCGGTCGCAGTGATCGCTCCGGCAGCGGCGATGACGGCGACTGAGCGTCCGAGATTGGTCATGGCACGGATTCCTTCCGGCGCCGCCGACCGGCACCCTGACGAGTACGACGCGGCCGCACGCGTTTCGGTTGCCTCCCCAGCCGGGGGAGTCTGATCTCTTGTCACGTTGCACGTGCGTCTCTTTTCGCTGAGAGCGAATCGGACGTATGGGCGGAACACGTAGGGTGGTGTCTGCAGTTGAACGAGCTGTCGGAGTGAGACGACGGTCCGTCCGATCTGCACAGACGTTTGAGGAGCGATGCACATGTTCGAGCGGTTCACCGACCGGGCACGACGAGTGGTGGTGCTGGCCCAGGAAGAGGCCCGCATGCTCTCGCACAACTACATCGGCACCGAGCACATCCTGCTCGGGCTGATCCACGAAGGGGACGGCATCGCCGCCAAGGCTCTGGAGAGCCTCGGCATCTCGCTGGAGGGCGTCCGCGCCCAGGTCGAGGAGATCATCGGCCAGGGCCAGCAGGCGCCGGCCGGCCACATCCCGTTCACCCCGCGGGCCAAGAAGGTGCTGGAGCTGTCGCTGCGCGAGGCGCTGCAGCTCGGTCACAACTACATCGGCACCGAGCACATCCTGCTCGGCCTGATCCGCGAGGGCGAGGGCGTCGCCGCCCAGGTGCTCCAGAAGCTCGGCGCCGACCTCAACCGCGTGCGTCAGCAGGTCATCCAGCTGCTGTCCGGCTATCAGGGCAAGGAGCAGCAGACCGCCGGCACCGCCCCCGAGGCCGCCCCGTCCTCAAGCCTGGTGCTCGACCAGTTCGGCCGCAACCTCACCCAGGCCGCCAAGGAGGGCAAGCTCGACCCGGTCATCGGTCGTGAGCAGGAGACCGAGCGGGTCATGCAGATCCTGTCCCGGCGTACGAAGAACAACCCTGTCCTCATCGGCGAGCCCGGCGTCGGCAAGACCACCATCGTCGAGGGCCTGGCCCAGGACATCGTCCGCGGCGACGTGCCCGAGACGCTGAAGGACAAGCAGATCTACACCCTCGACCTGGGCGCGCTGGTCGCCGGGTCGCGCTATCGCGGTGACTTCGAGGAGCGCCTCAAGAAGGTCCTCAAGGAGATCAAGACCCGCGGCGACATCGTGCTGTTCATCGACGAGATCCACACCCTCGTCGGCGCCGGCGCGGCCGAGGGCGCGATCGACGCCGCCAGCATCCTCAAGCCGATGCTGGCCCGTGGTGAACTGCAGACCATCGGCGCGACCACGCTCGACGAATACCGCAAGCACCTGGAGAAGGACGCCGCGCTCGAGCGCCGCTTCCAGCCGATCCAGGTCGCCGAGCCCTCGATCGCGCACACCATCGAGATGCTCAAGGGCCTGCGTGACCGCTACGAGGCGCACCACCGGGTGACCATCACCGACGAGGCACTCGTCTCCGCGGCGACGCTGGCCGACCGCTACATCTCCGACCGGTTCCTGCCCGACAAGGCCATCGACCTGATCGACGAGGCCGGCTCGCGGCTGCGGATCCGCCGGATGACCGCGCCGCCGGACCTGCGCGAGTTCGACGACAAGATCGCCGACGTGCGTCAGCGCAAGGAGGGCGCCATCGACGGCCAGGACTTCGAGGCCGCTGCCCGTCTGCGCGACGAGGAGAAGCAGCTCGTCCAGGCCAAGGCCGAGCGCGAGAAGCAGTGGCGCTCGGGCGACATGGACGTCGTCGCCGAGGTCGACGAGGAGCTGATCGCCGAGGTGCTCGCCGTGGCGACCGGCATCCCGATCGTGAAGCTCTCCGAGGAGGAGTCCACGCGGCTGCTCAAGATGGAGGACGAGCTGCACAAGCGCGTCATCGGCCAGGAGGAGGCCGTCAAGGCGCTGTCCCGGGCGATCCGGCGTACCCGTGCCGGCCTGAAGGACCCCAAGCGACCCGGTGGCTCGTTCATCTTCGCCGGCCCGTCCGGTGTCGGTAAGACCTGGCTGTCCAAGACGCTCGCCGAGTTCCTGTTCGGTGACGAGGACGCGCTGATCCAGCTCGACATGAGCGAGTTCAGCGAGAAGCACACCGTCTCGCGACTGTTCGGATCGCCGCCGGGATACGTCGGCTACGAGGAGGGCGGCCAGCTCACCGAGAAGGTGCGCCGCAAGCCGTTCTCGGTCGTGCTGTTCGACGAGGTGGAGAAGGCGCACCCCGACATCTTCAACTCGCTGTTGCAGATCCTCGAGGAGGGTCGCCTGACCGACAGCCAGGGCCGGGTGGTCGACTTCAAGAACACCGTCATCATCATGACCACCAACCTCGGCACCCGCGACATCTCCAAGGGCGTCAGCCTCGGCTTCGGCAACGCGTCCGACGCGCAG
>DASVMH010000065.1:0-15700 GCA_036384455.1 Marmoricola sp.
GGCCGCGGCGGCGCCGAAGCGCTGCCGCGCGGCCCGGCTGGACGGCGGCGCGAAGGTCGAGCGCACCCATGAGGTCTGGTCGGCCTGGGTGCGCCGCCAGTCGATGAGGTCGGTCGGGAACTCGTCGATGAACCGGGATGCGGGGTTGTGCTGGGGCGCACCCCACGCAGAGCGGACCACCGCGCGGGAGACGTAGAGGCGTTGCTGGGCGCGTGTGACGCCGACGTACGCCAGCCGGCGCTCCTCCTCGAGCTCGGTCTTGTCCCCGAGCGAGCGCATGTGGGGGAACACCCCGTCCTCGAGCCCGGTGAGGAACACGACCGGGAATTCGAGGCCCTTGGCGGTGTGCAGCGTCATGAGTGTCACCACCCCGGCGCCGTCCTCATCCTGGTCGGGGATCTGATCGGAGTCGGCGACCAGGGCGACACGCTCGAGGAAGTCACGCAGCCCGGGAGTCGCGTTGTCGGGGTCAGCGGGGTCCGCCGACGGCCCGACGACCGGATCGTCGGCGAACTCACGGGCGACGGCGACCAGCTCGGCGAGGTTCTCCACGCGGGTCTCGTCCTGCGGGTCATCGGAGTCCTCGAGCACCTTGAGGTAGTCGCTGAGGTCGAGGGTGCGCTCGAGCACCACGTCGGCCCGCTCCCCCGCGTCCACCATCGACTGGAGCTGCTCCATCATCTCGACGAAGCCGGCGATGGCATGCAACGAACGGGTCGCGAGCCCGGGCACCTCATCGGCACGACGCAGCGCCTCCCAGAACGTCACCCGCTCGCGGGCCGCGAACGCCTCGACACACGCCTCTGCCCGGTCGCCGATCCCGCGTTTGGGGGTGTTGAGCACCCGTCGCAGCGAGACCTCGTCAGCAGGGTTGACCAGTGCACGCAGGTACGCCAGCGCGTCGCGGATCTCGCGCCGCTCATAGAACCGCACGCCACCCACGACCTTGTAGGGCATGCCGACGCGGATGAAGACCTCCTCATAGACACGCGACTGGGCGTTGGTGCGGTAGAACACCGCGACGTCGCCCGCCCGCGCGTCACCGGAATCGGTGAGCCGGTCGATCTCCTCGGCGACGAAACGGGCCTCGTCGTGCTCGTCATCGGCGACGTAGCCGACGACCCGCTCACCGGCACCGGCGTCGGTCCAGAGGTTCTTCGGTTTCCGGCCGGTGTTGTTGCCGATCACGGCGTTGGCGGCGCTGAGGATCGTCTGGGTGGAGCGGTAGTTCTGCTCGAGCAGGATCGTCTCGGCGTCGGGGAAGTCCTGCTCGAAGTCGAGGATGTTGCGGATGTTGGCGCCCCGGAAGGCGTAGATCGACTGATCGGCGTCTCCCACGACCATCAGCTCCGCGCCGAGGACGGTCTCGACGGGATCGTCCGCCGACGCGCCTTCGGGGTCGTTGCCGCACAGCTCATGGATCAGGGCGTACTGCGCGTGGTTGGTGTCCTGGTACTCGTCCACGAGCACGTGCCGGAACCGGCGTCGCCAGTTCTCGCGCACCGCCGGGAAGGCGCGGAACAGGTGCACCGTGCCCATGAGCAGGTCGTCGAAGTCGAACGCATTGGCCTCGCGCAGCCGGCGCTGATAGCTGTCGTACGCCGTGGCATAGGTCTCCTCGAACGAGTTCCGTGCCTCGGCCCGGGCTGCCTCGACATCCTGCAACTCGTTCTTCGCGTTGGAGACCCAGTTGAGCACCGCGCCCGGCGGGTAGCGCTTGGCGTCGAGGTCGAGATCGCGACACACCAGGGTCATCAGGCGTTTGGAGTCGGCAGCGTCGTAGATCGTGAAGTTGGACTTGAATCCGAGCTTGTCGGCCTCCTTGCGCAGGATCCGCACGCAGGCGGAGTGGAAGGTCGAGACCCACATGATCTTGGCGCGATTGCCGACCAGTTCGACGACCCGTTCGCGCATCTCGGCCGCGGCCTTGTTGGTGAACGTGATCGCCAGGATGGAGCCTGGATGGGCGTCTCGTTGCGAGACCAGCCACGCGATCCGGCGGGTGAGGACGCGGGTCTTGCCCGAGCCGGCGCCGGCGACCACGAGCAGCGGGTGACCTTCGTGGACGACAGCGGCGCGCTGCTGATCGTTGAGGCCCTCGAGGAGCCGCTCGCGCATCGCACGGCCGCGCTCCCGGCGCTCCTCGGTCACGGGCGCGGGTGCCTCCAGGCCGGGGATCGGGAACTCGCTCATCGCGGGTTCACCCTACGTCGCAGGGCCGACACCGTCGGATCCGGTCCGATCAGCCTCCGGGGCCGCCGCGAACCACCACCGGACCGCTACCTCCGCCGAAGCCGCCGAAGCTGTTGCCGCGTCGACTCGATGACGACGAGTCGCCGGACGGGAGTGCTGCACCGAGGTCCGCGAGGACGACGACCTGCCCCGTCTTGAGGCCCGTCTTGATCGTCGTCATCGTCGTCCCGACCAGACCGACCGTGACCCGCGTCGTGGTCGCCTTGCCGCCCGCCAACACCACCACGGTGTCGCCACGGGAGCTCCGGGTGACCGCCGAGGTCGGCACCGTGACGGCGTCCTTCGCGGACCCGGTCACGACGTTCAGCGCAGCGGTGGTCCCGAGCGGGATCGACGGTGCCTTGGTGATCGTCACCGTGATCGGATAGGTCGTGGTGCCCGATGTCGCCGTCGACGCCACCAGACCCACCTGCGTCACCGTCCCGTGCAGAGCCGTCTCCCAGCCCGCGGGCAACACGGACACCGACTGTCCCTTCTTGACGTTGGGCACCTGGGCGAGCGTGACGGTCGCCTCGACGGTCGTCCGGCCCGACCCCAGGACGGTGATCGCGGTGTCACTCGTGGTCACTGCGTCGCCCTTCGAGACCGCCACGTCGATGACCTTGCCGGCGATCGGCGCCCGCAACACCGCACCCTTCGCTGACTGGCGTGCGCTGACCAGACTCGCCTGTGCGGAGGCGATGGCGGCCCGGTCGCTGGCGATCTGCTTGGCCGACGACTCCGACCCGCCCTGTGCGGACGTGGGAGAGGACGATGCGTTCTTCGAACCTGCGCTGGCCTGCTTCTGCGCCTGGGCGATCATCTGCTGGGCCTGGATCTGCGCTTGGGCGATGATGCCGGCCGCCGCCTCCTCGCCCGCGGCCTTGCCCTGCGCCTTGCCCTGCGCCGTGCCGTCCTTCACGAGTTGAGCCGCGTACGCCTTGATGGCCGTGAGATAGGTGGTCGCCGCCGTGGTCGCGGCGGTGGAGACCGCCGAGGCGGCTGCCGCGACGTGGTCCTGCGCCGCCGCGACACAGCCCTTGGCCTGAGCCAACGTGTCCGGCGTCTGGGTGGGATCGGAGCAGGCCGCTGCCTCCGCTGCGGGATCACACGGCTGACCCGATGCAGTGGTGTCGGCGGTGGTGCAGGTGTTCTCGACGAAGCTCACGTAGTTGTTCAGCGCCGTCGTCAGCGTGCTCGTCGTCGCGGTGAGGGTCGACTCGGCCGCGGTGACCCCGGAGTCATCGAGTGTCGGCTCGGTCGCGGGCGGTGTGGACCCTCCGCTCGGGCTGCCGCCACCCTTGTTCCCGCCGTTCCCGCCGTTCCCGCCACTCTTCTTGCCGCCGTTCCCGCCCGAGCTCTTGCCGCCCGTCGTCGGTGTTCCGGTGGCCTTCTTCTTCCCTGCACCTGAGCGCGGCGAGCCCGATCCCGTGGAGGAGCTCGAGGAGCCGGACGAGCTGGACGAGCTCTCGTCGGTGACCAACTGCGCCTTCGCCTTGGCCAGCGTCGCCTTCGCCGCGATCACCGACGCGTCGAGGTCGGTGCTGTCCAAGGTGGCCAGGACCTGCCCCTTGCTGACCTTCTTCCCGAGCTTGGCGCGGACCTTCTTCACCGTGCCGGAGGCGCCGAACGCCAGGTCGCGTCGTCCGGACGCAGCCACGTTTCCGGTCACGCTCAGGGTGCGTTCGACCGTGCCGGTGCTCGCGGTGGCGGTCCGGTACGACGCGCCGTCGTCGCGGACCCCGGCGTACGCATAGCCACCGACTGCGAGGAGGAGGATCACCACCCCGCCGACGATGATTCGTTTGCGGGAGAACACGTCAGGCGTTCCCCTCGCCCGAGGTACCCGGGGCACCACCGGGCGCACCGCCGGGCGCGCCCCTGAAACCGCCGAAGCCGCCGAAGCCGCCCATGCAGCTGCCGTTCGTGGGCTTGGACAGGCTGACCGTCGACGCGGTGACAGCCCCGGTGTCGTCAGTCTTGCCGCGTGCACTCATGCACAGCCCCACCTTGACCGCGCTCGCAGATGCCGATGCGTTCTCGGTGTACGTCGTCGACGACGACGTGGTGACCTGGACCGAGGACGACTGTCCCCCGATGCTCGACTTGACCGTGAAGCCGCTGCCCGAGACCGCGGTCACGGTGCCGAAGGCGGCACGGAAGAATCCCCCGCGCGGGCCTCCCGACGGCATCCCGGAAGGAGCACCGGACGGCGTCCCCGACGGCATCCCGGACGGACCGCCCGACTGCGAGCGCCGGCCGCCGAACCCGTTGGTGCAGTCGCCCGAGGTGCTGATGATCCGCACGGTGGCGGCCTCGACCGGAGCCGACGTGTCCGGCGCGCTCGACGAACCCGTCGAGGTCGAGTCCATCGACGGCGTCGCCATCACACAGGCGCCGACCTTCACCGCCGACTTGGCGACCGACTTCTCCTCGGTGAACTTCGTCGACGCCGTCCACGTGACCGCGGTCTGGGAGTCGGTGCTCTGGACCTGCGCGGTCTTGCCCGAGATCGCGGCGATCTTGCCGGTCGCGCCGGGGAAACGGCCCGACCGCGACATGCCCTGTTGCGATCCTTCGTTCGCCGTCCCGGCGGCCGGGCCGCCGTTCGAGTTCGTGGTCGAGCTCGACCCGCAGCCGCTCACGGACAGCGCGAGGGTCGCGACGGTCGCCGCGAGGGTGAGGGACTTCTTCATGGATGTGCTCCTTTTCGGGGAAGTACGAGACGCGGTCACACGGACCTGAGCGCGTCGATGGGGGTCAGGCGGGCGGCTCGGCTCGCGGGATAGACACCGAATCCGATCCCGAGCGCGAGCGAGACGAGGATCGCCGCGAACGTGGCGAGCACCGAGACGGCGACGGGCTGATTGATCATGGACGGCAGCACCTGCGCGCCGACGATGCCGATCAGGACACCGACGACGCCGCCGAGGAGCCCGAGCATCGACGCCTCCACGAGGAACTGGCGCCGGATCACCCTCGGAGTCGCGCCGAGCGCCTTGCGCAGCCCGATCTCACGGATCCGCTCGGTCACCGAGACGAGCATGATGTTCATGACCCCGATCCCGCCGACGAGCAGGGAGATCGCCGCGATGCCACCGAGCAACACGGTGAGGGTCTTGTTCGTGGAGTTGGCCGTGTCGAGCAACGAGTCCTGTGAGCTGATCGAGAAGTCGGCGTCACTGGAACTCGTGATGCCGTGCAGGTTCAGCAGCAGGGAGTCGATCTCGTCGTACGCAGCGCCGAGCGTGTCAGCGGACTTACCCTGCACGTAGATGGTGGCCAGCGACCCGCTCGAGGTCCCCGCGAGGGCCTCCTCGGTGCTCAGCGGCACGAGTGCGGTGTCGTCGTTGCTGGTGCCGGAGTTCGACGATCCGCTCGATTTCAGGACGCCGATCACGGTGAGCGTGCGGCCGTCCGCGCTGACGGTCTGACCGACCGGGCTGCCCACGCTGAAGAGTTCGCTCGCCGTGTCGGAGCCGAGCACGATGACGTTCGCGGCGTGCTCGACCTCCGACTGGGTGAAGAACCGGCCCGACTCGAGCGTGCGGGCTCGCACGCTCGGCCACGTGGGGGTGGTGCCGACCACCGACGTGGTCCAGTTCGACGTGCCCGCCGTGAGCGACAGACTCGTCGACGTCGTCGGAGCGACCGCTGCGACGTCGGGCACGACCGACTTGTCGGCGATCGCTTCCGCATCGCTCGTGGTCAGCGTGGTCGCGGAGCCGAAGCCACCGCGGACGCCGGCACTCGACGTGCTCGACCCCGGGGAGACGATCAGCAGATTGCTGCCCAGGGCGGCGATCTCGTCCTTCACCTTGTTCTGGGCGCCCTGGCCCAGGCCGACGGTGAGGATCACCGAGGAGACGCCGATGACGATGCCGAGCATCGTCAGGATCGATCGCAGCCTATGGGCGCGGACGGCCTCGAGCGCGGTGCGCAGGGTCTCGGTCCAGTTCACGCGCGCACCTCCCCGGTGCCCGCGAGCGCGGAGTCCTCCGCGACCTGGCCGTCTCGGATGTGCACCTGCCGCCGCGCACGCGCCGCGACATCGTGTTCGTGCGTGATCAGCACGATGGTGCGTCCGGCCGCCGAGAGCTCGTCGAAGAGATCGAGCACGTCGGCCGTCGAGGCCGAGTCGAGGTTTCCCGTCGGCTCGTCGGCGAGGATCAGCGAGGGTTCGGTGACCAGCGCTCGCGCAACGGCGACCCGCTGCTGCTGGCCGCCGGACAACTCACCGGGCAGGTGATCGGCGCGGTCCGCGAGCCCGACCCGCTCGAGGGCGACGCGGGCGCGCTCCCGACGCTCGGCGCGATGCACCCCGGCGTACACGAGCGGCAGCTCGACGTTGCGCCAGGCGGTCATGCTCGCGAGCAGATTGAACTGCTGGAAGCAGAACCCGATCTGCCGATTGCGCACCGCGGCGAGCTCGTTCTCGCTCATGTGCGCGACGTCCTCGCCACCGAGGAGATACTCGCCCTCGGTCGGCACGTCGAGGCAGCCGAGGATGTGCATCAGCGTGGACTTGCCCGAGCCGGACGGGCCGACGATCGCGACGTATTCGCCGCCGGCGATGCTCAGGTCGACCTCGCGCAGCGCGGCGACCTCGAGCGCCCCGGTGGCGTACACCTTCGTGACGCCCCGGATGTCGATGACCGGGGTGCTCACTGGCCACCACCGAAGCTCGGCGGGCCGCCGAAACCGCCACCGCTGCCGGAGAAGCTGGGCAGTCCGGAACGCCCCGACGAGCCCGACGAGCCCGACGAACGCCGCACGGTCACCGACGCGAGCTGGATCTTGTCGCCGGAGGAGAGCCCCTTCGTGATCTGGGTCTGCGAGCCGTACGTCTGGCCGACGGTGACCTCGGTCTTCACAGTCTTGCCACCGACGATCTTCTCGACGTACGTCTTGCCGTTGCTGCTCGACAGCGCCATCGCCGGCACGGCCAGCACGTTGGTCAACTGCTTGGTGGTGATCGATGCGGTCACCGACGTCCCGGCATACAACTTCTTGTGGACGCCGGTCACGTCGATCGTGACGGGAAAACTCGTGGTCGAGGAGCTGGTGTCCGCGACCATGCTCACCTCCGACACCGTGCCGAAGATGGTCGAGGACGCGGCCGAACTCGAGGAGGAGCCGGACGACGAGCTGGAACTGCTCGAGCTCCCGGACCCCGAGGTGTTGTTCGAGCGTCCGCTGAATCCGGGGAAGCCGCCGCCGAACCCGCCGAAGCCACCCGAGCTGCTCGACGTCGAGCTCGTCGTGGTCGTCAAGGTGACCTGCATGCCCTTCTTGACCGAGGCGATGTCGCTGGCCGAGACGTCCGCGGTGACCGTGAACCGGCCCGGCTGCAGCACCGTGAACGCACTCGAGGAGGTCGTGCTGGTGGACGAGGACGAGCCGGTGGCCGTCGGGGTCGACCCGCCGGAGCCGGAGCTCGACGAACTGCCGGAGACCGTGTCGCCGACGTCGAGGTTGCGGGCCGCGACGATGCCCGAGATCGTGGCCCGCAGCGTGGCGTCCGCGAGGTTGTTCTCAGCTTGCGTGAGCGAGGCCTTCGCCGACTCGATCTGCGCACTGTCCGAGGCGAGCTGGGTGCTCCCCGCGCCGGCATCCGCGTCGTCGTCGTACGAGCTGTAGGCGGCCGACAGCGCCGCCTTCGCCGCGTTGTAACTGGCGCTGAGGGCGGCTGCGTCGATCTTCGCCAGCGCCTGGCCCTTGTGGACGTGCTCGCCCGCCTTGACGTACACCTTGGTGACCGTGCCGGAGACCGCGAAGTCGAGGTCGGCCTGCTTGGCCGCCGCGAGCGTGCCGCTGGCAGAAACGGTCTGTTTCACCGTGGTCTTCGAGACCGTGTAGGTGATCGGCTCGGACTGCGCCTGGGAGGCCCCCGGCTTCACGATCAGCCAGGTGCCCGTACCGGCGATCGCCAGCAGCAACACCCCGATCAGGATCAGCCCTCGGCGGCCGGGGTGGCGCAGCCGGTGCGGGATTCGCATGCGGTCCCTCTCTCACGACGTGCGGGCGAGTACGGCCCGCGAGTTGACGTCATGACAGTGGCGTCCGCGTCTGTGGCGAGCGTCGCTCGAACCTGTGGGCTACCTGTGACGGGCGGGTTTGTCCGTTGCGGCTGCGGGCCCGACGCACCTGACTTACAGTGAGGGGGCCGGGACCGCTATCGTCTAGGCGCACACCCCCATGTCCACCCGCGCGACCTACGCCGGGGAACCTGATTCCGGAGGAACAATGGCGGAGACCTACGTCACCTACAACGGCTACCAGTACGACGCGCGCATTCTCGGCGCCCCGCTCGAGGTCATTCGCCTGCGCGAGCGCCTCAACGAGGCCAAGAGCATCAACGCGAGCACCCTCGCCCTCGGCCTCGCCGTCGAGTCGCTCGAGCGGATCCTCTCGGACCGCGGCTCCAACCAGCACGTGCTGGCCCGCCGCGCGGACGACGACCAGGTCTGCGTCTGCGGTCTCGTCGTCGCCGGTGACGCCGACGTCGCCAGCGCTCCCGGCCACCTCGACCAGGAGAAGTGGCTGCCGGCCGAGACCAGCGCCGCGTCCTCCGCGTCGACCTCGTGGAGCGAGTGACCATCTCGTAGAACAGTGATCGGCGGGTGGCCCCTGGCCACCCGCCGATCGCTTTTTCGACTCCCTCATCGAGCGCTGCGCCCCAGCGGGGTCATCACCCCGCCCGCAGCGCTCTCCCCCGGCATCCAGCCGAGCTGACGGCGCAGCGTCCGCCGGAACGCCGCGCTGCCGTCCACGGTGATGGCCTCGCCGCTGCTCGTGCGCACGTCGTACGGAGCGCACCGCGTCATCCGGACGGTCCACGTGTGCCCGCCCGCTGTGAACTGCAGGAGCATCGGCGCCGCCCGGACCGCCGATGGCGTGCATGCCTTCGCGTCGCCCACGGCCACGGGAAGCAGGTTGAAGGCACGTGCCAGCCGCGCCGCCCGAGACCCGGTGAGGAGCTTGGTGGCGGGCGTACCTCCCGCCGCGAGCCGCCACGAGCCGCGGACGGAGACCGCCCGGGTCGGGACCAGCGACGAGGCCGGGCGCGTCGTCGCTCCGGCAGGGTCGGGTTCACTCGATCGTCCCGTCGTCGTCGGCGTACCGGTGTGGGCGTGGTCTCCGCAGCCGGTGGCCAGCAGCCCACCGAGGAGCAGTGCCACTACCGGGACCAACCGTGCCGACTTCATACGGATTGGGACGCACATCGGTCGGTCACGGTTCCGCGGGGCTCCCAGAACTGGCACAGTGATCAGCATGCCCGACCTACCGTGGCCGCTGCCGGACCGCGTCGACCTGCGCGACTCGTTGCTCAGCACGTACGCCGCCCGGCGCGGCTATCACGACCTGCAACATCTGCGCGAGGTGCTCGAGCGGATCGACGCCCTGGGCGGGGCCGACGAGGCCGACCTGGTGCTGGCCGCGTGGTTCCACGATGCCGTCTACGACGGCGATCGCGACGACGAGGAGCGTTCGGCAGTGCTCGCCGAGACGAGCCTGAGCGGGACCGATGCCGACGTGGCGACGGTGGTCCGACTGGTCCGCCTCACCGCCACCCACTCCCCCCAGCCCGGTGATCGGTTGGGCGAGATCCTCTGCGACGCCGATCTCGGCATCCTCGCGGCACCGCCCGAGCGCTATCGCGCGTACGCCGAGGGCGTGCGCGCCGACTACGCGCACATCGATGACGCAAGCTTCGTCGAGGGACGCATCGCGGTGCTCCAGGACCTCCTGGCGAGGGAGTCGCTGTTCCACACCGACGACGCCCGCGCCCACTGGGACGCTCCCGCGCGCGCGAACCTGACTGCGGAGATCGAGAGCCTGACGGCGGCGTTGGTCAGCTGATCGGAGCCTCCGGCTTCGGCCTGCGCAGACCCGCCCGTCGCAGACGGCGCACCAGTTCCCGGCTGCTCACCTCCACCGCCCCGGCGGCGATGGCCCGGTCGTACCACTCGGCGGGAAGGTCGTAGTGGTCCCGGTCGAAGCCGCGCTCGGGCACGCCGACCCGCGCGGCAAACTCGTGCAACTCGTCGTAGGACGTGTCCGAGGCGAGATGTGACCAGAGCCGATCACGCCACGGAACACGTGGTGGATCGATCAGGATCATGAGCCGAGCGTATCGGCGTACTTCTCCTCGAGCGCTGCGGTGAGCAGCGCGACCAGCGCCTCCCACTGGATGTCGGCCGAGGAGGTGATCTCCTCGTCGGAGCCGTCGAGCGCGCGAGCGGCGAGGCCGGCCTTGGCGTCGATGAGCTCGGCGATCTTGGCGTCGATCGTCTGCGCTGCGATGATCCGCCAGGCCGTGACCGGCTCGGTCTGTCCGATCCGGTGCACCCGGTCGATCGCCTGGGTCTGCTCGGCATTGGTCCAGGAGAGCTCGGCGAGGACCACGTTGGAGGCGACCTGCAGGTTGAGACCGACGCCGGCGGCGGTGAGCGAACACACGGCGACCGCGACCTCGGGGTCGTTGGTGAAGGCGTCGATGTTCTTCTGCCGCACCGTGCCGGTCTGCTCACCGCGAACCGACGCGTACTTGATGCCGTGCTGCTCGAAGTAGTCCTGAGCCGCGTCCATGACGTCGATGTGCTTGGCGAAGAAGACAACCTTGCCCACGCTACGGGCCAGCTGCGCGGTGTAGTCGGCGGCGAGGGTGGCCTTGGCGCTGCCGATCCGGCGCACCATGGCGAAGACGTTCTCCGAGGTCGTCTCGTCGTCGCCGTCCGTGAGCTCCCAGTGGGCAACCCGGCGGATCAGGTCCTCGTCGATGCCCTCGGTGACCATGCCCGCCTTGCGGGTGCGTAGCGCCGCCTCATAGCGCTCGACCAGGCGACGGGCGAGCTCGCGCTCGGCATCACGGATCGAGCGGGTGACGCTGTCCTCGAGCTCGACGGGCAGGTCGGCGATGCGACGCGCGGGGATGTCGGCGGCGACATCGATCTTGCGACGGCGGACGATGCCCATGTCGATCACCGATTGGCGTGCGGCGGGGTAGAACGCATGATCCGCGGGCGTGAAACCGTTCTCCTCGAGGTCGGCCATCAGCTCATGGCGCGGCTTCTTCTCGTCGATCCAGCCGAGGAACTCCCAGATCGCTCTGAAGTCCTCGATGTCGTTGATGAGCGGGGTACCGGTCAACGCCATCATCAGTGGCCGGGCGGTGCGTTGCCGGATGCGGTCGGAGATGGCGAGCACGTGCTGGGAGCGCTGCGACGACTTGTTCTTGATGAAGTGCGCCTCGTCGACGACCATGCCGCGGAAACCGAGTCGACCGAGCCAGGCGGCGTGCCGGTCGAGGATCTCGTAGTTGATGACGAACACGTCGGCGAAGCCGTTGACGGTTTCACCGTCACCGTTGATGACGGTGACCGATCGCTGCGGGATCCACTGCTTGGCCTCGCGCGACCAGTTGGTCTTGACGACGTTGGGCACCACGCACAGCAGTGGGAAGGCGTCCGCCGCCTGCGCCGCGAGGAGGGCCTGGGCGGTCTTGCCGAGACCCGGCTCGTCGGCGAGGAGGTAGGTCCGGTGGCCGTCCGCGGCCGAGGCGACCACACGGGCCTGGTGGGCCATCAGCTCGAGGCCGGGCGGGAGCATCGCCGTGCGGGGATCGGGCAGTTCCATGCACGCCGGCGCACCGGGGGCGGCCTGCTCGAACGAGTTGAGCAGCGGGCCGATGAGCTCCCACCCGGAGAGCAGGTGGGTGCGTGGGCGGGTGTCGGCGGTGGAGAAGTCGGGCGTCTGGAACGGGTTGGCGAGTCTGCGGGAGACGACGGACCGGGGCGGTGCCACCTCGCGTTCGCTGTGCAGCACACCGGTGCCGGCAGCCTCGGGCTCGGGTTCGGGATCGGGCTCGAGACCGCCCTGCCGCTGCATCTCGCGCTTGACCGAACGTACGCCGGGGCTGATCTCGGCGTCCTCCGCGAGGAGCTCGAAGAACGACGGATGCGCGGCGGCGATCTGGGCGAGGATCATGGCGATGCCCTCAAGCCGCTTGAGTTGGGTGTCGCGCTGGGCGTCGTTGAGCGCCTCGTCGGAGCGCACGCGTGCGCGTTCTTCGCGGGCGAGGAGCGCGATCGCCTGGAACCGGGCGCGGTCCATCGAGGTGGCGCCCTTGCGCGAGGCGTTCTCGACGTCACGGACCGTGCGGGCCAGGACGGGGATGATCCCCTCCTGGTCGCGATGCTTCTTGCGCTGCCCGTTCTTGGACCCGTTCTTGGGTCCGCCCCTCTGCTGGGAGCCTCGACGGTTCTGCGTTGTTGCCAACCACGTCTCCTGTGGATCTCGGCCCTCGACTGTCGCGGCGATGAGCACCGCTCGGCCGAGGCCGGGCAGGAGTCCCACCGCGGGCGCGGCGGGACTGATCTGTCTCGAGCGGCTCGGGCCCCTGCACTCGGGACCGGATCGTCGCGCTGGTATCCCCGAACACGGGGTGCAAGCTCCAGCGCGGGTGATGCCCCCTGGGTCGCTCGCGCCCAGTGTACCCGAGAGGTGACCCGTATGTCAGAGCCAGCCGACGAGTCCGAACACCACCGCCAGGATCACGTCGACGGCGAACATCGCACCGACCACGGTGAAGCGGCGCCGGTCGCTCTCCATGTCGAACACGGTCGCTGCGATCCAGAAGAAGGTGCCGTACCCGAACACGATGATCGGGAGCACGAACGGCACGTTCCAGTACCAGTACGCCCAGTGGAAGATCCCGGCCGCGTGCAGCAGGATCTCGACGAAGACGCACACGCACGACCACCACGTGATGAACACCCAGCGGTTGGGCACGCCGAGGATCTTCATCGACTTGTCCGGCGGCAGGAACTTCACGAACTCGATCCCGCTGATGAGGAACAAGAAGACGATCTCGATCGTCCACCCGACGAGGATCAGGTAGGACGTGTCGCCACCGATCGTCCACAACGCGGAGTGTCCGCTCACGTGCAGCCAGGCCGAGTTGACCAGCTCGTTGAAGCAGTCCATGAGGAAGAACGCCAGACCTGCGGCGACGATGTCGAAGCGCCTCCGCTCGACCTCGTTCGCGTAGACGTAGAGCACGATGCCCAGGAACGTCACGACGTACCAGTGCATGTTCGACGTGTCCCGGAGCATCGCCAGGGCGTGCCTACTGGCCTCGGTGTAGTTGGTCTGCAGCACGGCGATCACGAGCAGAGACGGTACGGCCCGGCGCGACGGTCCGAACTGGAGGACCGTCCATCAGATCGGCGATTCCCTTGTGGGTCTCTCCATGGCACGCTGTTCCCGTGACTGCGGACCCGCCGGACCCGTATGCGGAACTGCGCCCGCATCTCGCCGCGACGTGGGCAGACCGGGACGCACTGGTGGCGCGGGTCGCCGCCGAGGTGATCGCCACGGTGCCCACGTATGCGACCACACCGAGCAGCGAGGTGTGGATCGGGATGACCAGGATCCTCGAGCAGGCCGCATCCGGCGACCCCTTCGGCGCTCCCACGGCCGCGGATCTGGACGCAGCCGCCGGGACCGGCATCCAGGGAGCCCGCGCCGGCATCACCACGCCCGACCTCGTCGCGGCGGTGCTGCTCGGGGCACGCCAGGTCGAGGACGAGGTGATGGCCCGCGCCGAGGCGGCCGGGGTGTCCGTCGAGGTGCAACTCAGTGGCGCCCGTGCCGCCCGCCGATGGGCCGAGGCGATCGCGGTCGCCGCCGCCCGCGCCCTCCAGCACAGCGCCGCGCCGTCGGGGTTGGACGCCGGCGCGGACCTGATCTTCGCCCTCAGGGCACGCACCACGACAGATCGTCTGCCCGACCTCGCGAGCGCCGCCGGGCTCGATCCCGGCGCGCATCACTTCGCGATCGTCGCTCGCGCGCCCGGCGAGCGCGACCTCGACGATGTCGCTGCGGCCCAACTGAGATTCGCACACCGGGGCGCCGCCTGGGCCAGGGTCGACGACGCGGTCGTCGGCGTGCTCCGGGATCAGCCGGGTCCCAGCGGGGACCTCGTCATCGGCACCGCCGGTCCCGCGTCACTGTCTGATCTGGGGTCGGCTCTGACGATCGCAGATCGCACCGCGCGCGCCGCAGCCGCACTGCTCGGGCCCGGGGCGTACGACCTCGACTCCTTGGGACTGGTGCTCACCGTGCACGAGGACCGATCACTGCGCGAGCGCCTCGACCGGCGCTGGCTGGCGCCACTGCGCTGCGACGATCGCCACGATCTGGTGCGCACCGTGCGCGAGTGGCAGCACAGCGGGCAGGTCGAGGCCGTGGCTCGGACGCTGTCCGTACACCCGAACACCGTCCGCAACCGGCTCGCCCGTATCGATGCACTGCTCCCCGACTGGCGCGCTGCGCAGGCACAGGCCGAGATCTGGGCAGCACTTGTGGCGGACTCTGCATCTGAGTCATGAAGCTTGTGTGATCCTCCAAGTCCGTGTGGTCGTCCGGCGCGTTGAATATCGCAGACATCCGAATCGACCACATCGACCACACGGGGGCCACCATGGGCGAGTGCCGCAGCCGGTTGCGGCCGCGCCTCCTGCTCGCGGTCGGTCTGACCCTTGCCTTCACGTCCGGAACCGTCCTGGACGCGTCCGCCCCCGCAATCGGGGCATCACCGTCGTGCCGACTCCCGTTGGGCACCACGATCGGCGCGATCGACCCACCGGTCCCGGGGACCACCGGCCTCGCGAGCCTCCCGAAGGCTCCCCGGAACGTCCATCTGCCTCAGCGCGTCACCGTACGAACCCCGAAAGCGACGTTCAACCACAGCTGGTCCTTCGCGCTCGCCAAAGGTCGGATCTACACCATGCCTGCCACCGGCACGGGCGGCTGGCGCGCGATCCGGATGCCCGGATGCCTCGCGGGAACCATCACGGCGATCTCCGCCGATGACCAGACGCTGTTCGCGATCGGGGCGCATCGGCGGATCTACAGCATGGCGCAGGCACTCAACGCACCGGCGCTGTGGAACTGGACCAGCCGCTGGGGCACCCCCCTGTGGTTGGGCGAGAAGGGGTTCACCCTGCCCGCGAACACGATCAGTTGGTCGGGGTCGCAGTTGGACCGGTTCCAGGACAAGACCTGGACCGATCGGGCCGGGCACGCGCAACACATCTACGGCGAGGTCACGCACATCTACGCGCTCACCGGCGACGGCAGCCACCTGACGATGATGGATCCCTGGCTGCCGCTCGACTACTCCTACGCCGTGCCCACGCCGCACCATGGTCGCTTCCGTTCGATCGCGGTTTCGGCATCCGGCTCGGAGGTGTTCGTAATCAACCGGCTCGGCGATATGTACACCCGCCTGTACGACTTCGACATGTCCGGCTCCAACACTGCAGTGCTCCGGTACTCCTATCAGGACCAACGTTCATTGCCCGCCGCCCCCGAATTCGGCCTCCACCTGCTGCCGAACTACGCCGCGATCCAGCTCCCGGCCGTCGGGTGGGTCCATCAACCGAAGATCCCCGGAGTCATC
>DASVMH010000066.1:0-5771 GCA_036384455.1 Marmoricola sp.
TTCGTCGAGGGCAGCAACTGGGACGAGCGCGTCGCCGGCACGAACGCTCCCGGTCTCGCGCTGCGCCTGGACCGCCCGGTCAACGTGCTCGGCTCCGAGCACTTCCGCCGGTCGGTGCAGCAGTGGAGTTGCGCTGCGACCCCGATCCACGACCCCGGATCGTCTTCCCTCCTCGGCGTCCTCGACATCACCGGCGGCGACCAGACCGCCGTCCCCCAGACCCTGGCGATGGTGCGCGCCGCCGCACGGATGGCTGAGGCCGAGCTCGCTCGACACCTCTCGACGACCCCGCTCGCGGCCGCTGGGGAACAAGCGATCGGTCCACGCGCCGTCATCGAATCCCTCGGGCGCAACGAGTCGTTGCTGTCCCTCGACGACGGCCGAGGTCGTACGGCACGCATCCGGCTCTCACCCCGACACAGCGAGATCCTCGTGCTGCTCGCCTCGGCTCCGCGCGGCCTGTCCGGCGACGAGCTCATGGTGCTGCTCTACGAGGAGGATGCGCCGACCTCCACCCTGCGCGCGGAACTCAACCGGCTGCGCAACCTGCTCGGTGAGGACCTGCTCGCCTCCCGGCCCTATCGTCTCGAGGCATCGGTCTCGACGGACTGGCTCGCCGTCGAGGGCCACCTGGCCGCCGGCGATCTCCAGGCTGCGATGCGCAGCTACCGCGGGCCGATCCTGCCGCGTTCGGTCGCGCCCGGTGTCGTACGCCTGCGAGACAACCTCTCGGACTCCCTGCGCTCGGCGCTGCTGACCAGCGCCCAGTCCGACCTGATGTCGACCTGGACCCGGTCGTCGTGGGGCAGCGACGACTACGAGATGTGGCTCGCGCAGAAGGCAGTGGTCGACATCCAGTCGCCCCTGCGGGCCCTCATCGACGGCCAACTCGCCCGCCTGGACCGCGAGTTGAGCTGAAGCGGGTCCGGTAGCGGGACTCGCTCCGCTCGCTCTTCAACCGATCCTGCGTGCAACGTCGACGCAACGTTGCGGTTCCTAGCGTGTGTCCCAGGTCACTTCCCGACACACCCTTGGAGTCCAGATGAGCGTCTTCGCAACACCAGGAACCGGCGGCTCGACCATCGAGGTCAAGAGCCGCTACCCGCACTACATCGGCGGCGAATGGGTCGACCCGATCAAGGGCGGCTACTTCGAGAACATCTCCCCGGTCACCGGCAAGGCGTTCACCGAGATCGCCCGTGGCACCGAGGAGGACGTCAACGCGGCCCTCGACGCGGCGCACGCGGCGGCTCCCGCCTGGGGTCGCACGTCACCCGCCGAGCGCGCCAACATCCTCAACAAGATCGCCGACCGCATGGAGGCGAACCTCGAGGACCTCGCCGTCATCGAGACCTGGGACAACGGCAAGGCGGTCCGCGAGACCCTCAACGCCGACATACCGCTTGCCGTCGACCACTTCCGCTACTTCGCCGGCGCCGTGCGCGCCCAGGAGGG
Organism: Marmoricola sp.; assembly: GCA_036384455.1. GTDB lineage: Bacteria > Actinomycetota > Actinomycetes > Propionibacteriales > Nocardioidaceae > Marmoricola. Next base: position 1,456 of record DASVMH010000066.1, read on the forward strand.
CGGGATCAGCGAGATCGACGAGTCCACCTACGCCTACCACTTCCACGAGCCGCTCGGCGTGGTCGGCCAGATCATCCCGTGGAACTTCCCGATCCTGATGGCCGTCTGGAAGCTCGCGCCGGCACTCGCCGCCGGCAACGCGGTCGTGCTCAAGCCTGCCGAGCAGACCCCGTGGTCGATCCTCAAGCTGCTCGAACTCGTCGGCGACCTGCTCCCGGCCGGCGTGGTCAACGTGGTCAACGGCTTCGGCGTGGAGGCCGGCAAGCCGCTCGCGTCGAGCAACCGGATCGCCAAGATCGCCTTCACCGGCGAGACCACGACCGGCCGGCTGATCATGCAGTACGCCAGCCAGAACATCATCCCGGTCACTCTCGAGCTCGGCGGCAAGAGCCCGAACATCTTCTTCGAGGACGTCGCCGCGGCCGACGATGCGTTCTACGACAAGGCGCTCGAGGGCTTCACGATGTTCGCCCTCAACCAGGGAGAGGTGTGCACCTGCCCCTCGCGAGCCCTCGTGCAGCAGTCGATCTTCTCCGACTTCGTCGGCGACGCGGTCAAGCGGGTCGAGGCGATCAAGCAGGGCAACCCGCTCGACACCGACACGATGATGGGCGCCCAGGCCTCCAACGACCAGCTCGAGAAGATCCTGTCCTACCTCGACATCGGCAAGCAGGAGGGCGCGAAGGTGCTCACGGGCGGCGACCGGGCGTACCTCGACGGCGACCTGGCCGAGGGCTACTACGTACAGCCGACCGTCTTCGAGGGCGATAACTCGATGCGGATCTTCCAGGAGGAGATCTTCGGCCCCGTGGTCTCGCTGACGTCCTTCAACGACGAGGCGGACGCGCTCAAGATCGCGAACGACACCCTCTACGGCCTCGGCGCCGGCGTGTGGACCCGCGACGGCTCTCGTGCCTTCCGCGCCGGTCGCGAGATCCAGGCCGGCCGGGTCTGGACGAACTGCTACCACGCGTACCCGGCGCACGCCGCCTTCGGCGGCTACAAGCAGTCCGGCATCGGCCGCGAGAACCACAAGATGATGCTCGACCACTATCAGCAGACCAAGAACCTGCTGGTCTCCTACAGCCCTGACAAGCTGGGCTTCTTCTGATGGTCGACAGGGTCGACGTGACACCGGAGGCGGCGGACCTGGTCCGCCGCCTCACGGTGGCGCACGGTCCGGTGATGTTCCACCAGTCCGGCGGCTGCTGCGACGGCAGCTCCCCGATGTGCTACCCCGACGGGGAGTTCATGCTCGGTGACGCCGACGTGCACCTCGGCGATCTCGACGTCGGCGCCGGGAGGCCGGTGCAGGTGTGGATGTCGAAGGCGCAGTTCGAGTACTGGAAGCACACCCACCTCACGATCGACGTCGTGAGGGGCAGGGGTGCCGGATTCTCACTGGAGGCACCGGAAGGTGTCCGCTTCCTGATCCGGTCGCGCCTGTTCACCGACGAGGAGTCCGCCGCGCTCAACGCCTAGCGTCGAAGAACTCCTCGAGCAGGGCGGTCGACTCGCCGGCCAGGACACCCCCGGCGACCTCCGGTCGGTGGTTGAGGCGGCGGTCCCGTACGACGTCCCACAGGCTGCCGACCGCGCCGGCCTTGTCGTCGTACGCGCCGAACACGAGCCGGTCCACACGGGAGAGGACGATCGCGCCGGCACACATCGTGCACGGCTCCAGAGTGACGACGAGGGTGCAACCGGTCAGGCGCCACCCGCCTCTCACCGACGCCGCCTCCCGGAGCGCGACCACCTCAGCGTGACCGGTCGGGTCGCCGGATGCCTCCCGCACGTTGTGACCACGGCCGATCACCGTGCCGGACGCGTCGAGCACCACCGCGCCGATCGGCACGTCGCCGGTCCCGAGGGCGAGCGCCGCCTCGGCGAGCGCCTGCCGCATCGCGTCGTCGTCGGTCATTCGTCGTCGAGCCCGGCCAGTTCGTCGAAGGCCTCACCGAAGCCGAGGGCGTCGGCGATCTCACTGAGCAGCTCGTCGGGGAACAGCTCGTCGTCGTCGAGCAGTTCGCCCATCTCGGCAGCCGACATGCCGAGGTCGGCCACGATGGCGAGGTCGCCGGCAGGCATCACGTCGTCGTCATCCTCGACGGGCAGTCCCAGGTGATCGACGACGCTGCGCGCGAGCGGATCGTCCTCGGCGGCGGTCGCGTCGGAGAGCAGGACGCGAACGTCATCGTCGTGCTGGCGTACGACGAGGGCGAAGTCCTCCTCGACGCAGATCAACGCCAGCACCCCCGCGTCGCCGGGATAACGATGCAGTTCGCGCACGATCTCGGCGAGGTTCGCGATCTCCGAACCCATCTCGGCCACGACCCACTCGTCCGCGTCGAGGTAGGCGACCACCGCGAGCTCGACCTCGGTCGTCTCGCTCTCGGACAGCTCGCTCATCGCGAACTCCTGGTCGGCGCCCACACAACTCGATGGTGGCAGAAGCAGCACCTGATCACCACAGCACGAGGTTCCGTCGGTGTGCCATTAGCGTTGGCCCATGCGCGTACACGTCGTGGATCATCCGCTCGTCGCCCACAAGCTCACCACCCTGCGCGACCAGCGCACCGCGTCCCCGGAGTTCCGGCGGCTCACCGAGGAACTGGTGACACTGCTGGCCTACGAGGCCACGCGGGATGTGCGCACCGAGACGACCACGATCACCACACCGGTCGCCGAGACGCAGGGGATCACGCTCTCGCGTCCACGTCCGTTGGTCGTGCCGATCCTCCGCGCCGGCCTGGGGATGCTCGAGGGGATGATGCGGCTGCTGCCCACCGCCGAGGTCGGCTTCCTCGGGATGGTGCGCAACGAGGAGACACTCGAAGCCTCGACGTACGCAGAACGACTGCCCGCCGACCTGTCGGGCCGCCAGTGCTACGTGCTCGACCCGATGCTGGCCACCGGTGGCACCCTCGCAGCAGCGATCAGGTTCCTCATCGATCGCGGGGCCGACCACATCACCGCGATCTGTCTGCTCGCCGCCCCCGAGGGCATCGCCAACCTCGAGGCCGGCCTCGACGGGATCGCCATCCCGATCACCGTCGTCACCGCCGCACTCGACTCACACCTCAACGACCGTGGCTACATCGTCCCCGGTCTCGGCGACGCCGGCGACCGCCTCTACGGCCTCGCGGAGTGAGGGTCGTCAGAAGGGGTACGACGGCGGCGTACTACGCATCGTCACCCACCGCGTCTCGGTGAAGGCGTCAACGTTCGCGGCAGCGCCACCGAAGCGGGCGCCCGTCCCGCTGGCCGCCACCCCTCCGAAGGGGGCGTTGGCCTCGTCGTTGACCGTCTGGTCGTTGATGTGCACGATCCCGCTCGGGATCTTGCGGGCCAACTCCAGGCCACGCATCGCGTCACGCGTCACGATGCCGAGCGAGAGCCCGTATTCGCTGGCGCTGGCGAGGGCTGCCGCCTCCTCCGGATCGCTGAACCGGGTGACCGGGGCGACCGGGCCGAAGATCTCGTTGACGAACGCGGGATCCTCCAGGTCGACTCCTCCGAGCACGGTCGGCCGATAGAACAACCCGTCGTACTCGCCACCGGTGACGACCGTCGACCCGTGCTCACGACTCGCGGTCACGAAGCCGTGGATGTTGTCACGTTGACCCTCGTCGATGATCGGCCCGAGCGCCACGTCGCCCGCTGCCGGGTCACCGACCGTCAACGAGGCCGCCTTCGCCGCGAGTGCCTCCACGAAGTCGTCGTAGAGGGGCGCGGCCACCAGATGACGCCCGGTCGTCATGCAGATCTGTCCCTGGTGGAAGAAGGAGCCCCATGCGGCCAGATTGACCGCCTGCTCGACGTCGGCGTCCTCGAGCACGACCATCGCGGAGTTGCCGCCGAGTTCGAGGTGGGCGCGTTTGAGGAGCCGGCCGGCAGTGGCGCCGACCTCGCGGCCGGCGCGTGTCGAGCCGGTGAACGAGATCACCCGGACCTCCGGTGCGGCGACCAGGGCCTGGCCGACGTCAGGGCCGCCGGGGACCAGCTGCAGCAGGCCCGGCGGCAGACCGGCCTCCTCGAAGACCCGCACGATGTCGACGCCTCCGGTGACGACCGTTCGCGGATCGGGCTTGAGCAACACCGCGTTTCCCAGAGCCAGCGCGGGCGCGACCGACCGGATGCTCAGGATCAGCGGCACGTTGAACGGCGAGATCACCCCGACCACACCGGCCGGGATGCGCTCACTGAAGCTGAACCGCGGCTCCTCGCTGGGGATCAGCTGGCCGTACGGCGCCCCGGGGAGTCCGGCGGACGCGTAGCACTCCTCCGCCGCCACGTGCAGCGCGAAACCGGCCATG
>DASVMH010000067.1:0-5034 GCA_036384455.1 Marmoricola sp.
AGACGCCCACGCCGAGGAGACGTACCCCGCCGGACGTGTCCACGGCGCCGAGGAGGTTGCGGGCCAGCCGGGCGATCGTCCGCTGGTCGTCCACGGGCTCGGACAGGGTCGTCGATCTCGTGTGGGTGCTGAAGTCGTACAGCCGGACCTTGAGGGTGACGGTGCGCCCGGAGACACCCGAGCGGCGGAGGCGTTCGGCGACCTTGGTGGCGGCGCGGTCGGTGAGTGCCCCGAGCAGATGGTCACCGACCTGGTCGGTCTCGAACGTGTCCTCGACGCTGATCGACTTGGCCTCGCGTTCCGGCACGACCGGACGGTCGTCCTCGGCGCGCGCGAGCGCGTGGAGGGCGTTGCCGTGTGCGGACCCGAGTGTGCTGACGAGCTCCTCCAGGTCGGCCGCCTCGAGTTGCGCAACGGTCTGCACCCCGATGCGGCGCAACCGCTCGGCGGTGGCCGGGCCGACGCCCGGGATGACGGTCACGTCCATCGGCCGCAGCAACTCGGACTCCAGGCCGGGCGCCACCACGACGAGGCCGTCGGGCTTGTCGAGGTCGCTGGCGATCTTGGCGATGAGCTTCGAGGTGCCGATGCCGACCGAGGCGGTCAGCCCGCCGGTCGCCTCGTACACCTGCTGGCGGAGCCGTTGCGCGACGTCGCTGACCGCCGCGACCGAGTGGTCGCCGAGCTCGGCCGCGTCCAGGTCGACGAAGGCCTCGTCCATCGAGAGCGGTTCGACGAGCGGGCTCAGGTCGCGAAGGACGGCCATCACCGCCTCCGAGGTCTCGTGGTAGGCCGCGAACCTGCCGCCGAGGAACGCCGCATGCGGGCATCTGCGTCGCGCCTCCGCGGTCGGCATCGCCGAGTGGACGCCGTAACGACGGGCCTCGTACGACGCCGTGGCGACCACGCCGCGCGGCCCGACCCCGCCCACGACGACGGGCTTGCCGCGCAACGACGGCTTGTCGCGCTGCTCGACCGAGGCGAAGAAGGCATCGAGATCCAGGTGCAGGATCGTCGGTTCGCCGCGCACGCCGCCATGGTGGCACGCGGCACCCCCGGAACGGGCGGCCACCAATCGTCCACAGGGTGATCCGGGTCAACGTTGTCCACAGCGACGGCACGAGGAGCAGCGCCCGACCCTCCGGCGAGGCAGCGTGCGGTCATGAGCACACACCCCGCCTCCGCCACCAAGTCCCTCGTGATCCGAGAGCCGGTCGACCTGATCGCGCTCGCCCCCGTCGTCCTCGGCTTCCAACCCGAGGAGTCGGTGGTGCTCGAGACGTTCGACGGCGCGAGCGGCTCCTTCCATGCGCGCGCCGATCTGTCGCGCGGCCATCCGGATCAGGATGCCGTCGCCAGGCACCTGGTCGCCGCAGCCGAGCGCAACGGCGCGGTGCAGGCGGCGGTGGTCGTCTTCAGCGCGCATCTGGCCAGGGCACGTCGTCAGGGCCGGGTGCTTCGAGACCTGCTCCACGGAGCCGGGATCCAGGTCATCGATGTGTTGTGTGCGGACGGCACCCGGTTCCACCAGTTGAACGGCGGCAAGGCCGCCCCAGGATCTGCGTACGACCTGGCGGCCCACCCGTTCCTGGTCCAACACGTCTTCGACGGTCAGATCGTGCATCCGACCCGGGACGGGCTGGCGAGGACGCTCGTCGCGATCGACGGACCGGATCGTGACGAGGTCGCAGCCGCCGTGGATCGGTTCACCAAGCGGCCGAGCGGAGCCGGGGCGCTGCGCGCGGAGGCGCTGTGGATCCAGGGGTGCATCCGTCGTTTCCGACGCACCCGGCGGGCTCTGGCCGCGCCCGAGGCGGGCAGGTTGTTGGCTCTGTGTCGCTGCGACGAGCTCTGGGAGGTCGCATGGTCGGAGATGGAGCGACCACACGGGGACGCCCATGTCGAGTTCTGGCGTGATCTCGTGCGGCGCGCGCCCGAGGATCTCGTCGGCCGAACGGCCGGCCTGCTCGCGTTCGCAGCATGGCTGCATGGCGACGGTGCCCTGGCCTGGTGCGCGATCGAGCGTTCCCGCGAGGGTGGCCTGCAGGACGAACTCGCCGAGGAGGTCGGCGTGGCGCTGATGGGCGCGCGCCCACCGGACTCCTGGACACCCTTTCGCGCCGGGGTGTTCGACACCTGAACCGCTTCGGCCGGAGTCGGGTCAGCGACGCGTTTTGCCAATACAGTGACGAGGCATGGGGCGAGACGTCGATCTCCAGGAGTTCAGCCGCTCGGACCGCACCGCATACCGCGAGAAGGTTCGGCGCTGCCTCGACGTGCTGGCACAGATGCTGCGTGAGGCGCGGTTCGACACCGACGACCCGATGACGGGTCTGGAGATCGAGTTCAACCTCGTCGACGACACCGGACGACCTGCCCTCAAGAACATCGCCGCCCTCGAGGAGATCGCCAACCCGGCGTTCCAGACCGAGCTCGGCCAGTTCAACCTCGAGATCAACGTGCCCCCGCGACGCCTCGACGAGGACGGCACCTCGGGTTTCGAGCAGATGCTGCGCGACAGCCTCAACGACGCCGAGCAGGCCGCCTCGCGGGTGGGCGCCCACCTGATGATGATCGGGATCCTGCCGACGCTGGAGGCCGGCCATCTCGGGCCGGCGACGATCAGCCCGAACCCGCGCTACCAGTTGCTCAGCGATCAGATCCTCGCCGCCCGCGGGGAGGATCTCGTCATCGACATCGCAGGGGTCGAGCGTCTGCAGACGACCTCCGAGTCGATCATGCCCGAAGCCGCATGCACGAGCACGCAGTTGCACATCCAGGTCAGCCCGGACAACTTCGCGGCGTACTGGAACGCCTCCCAGGCGGTCTCGGCGGTCCAGATCGCGCTCGGCGCGAACTCGCCGTACCTCCTCGGCAAGCAGCTGTGGCGCGAGACCCGGATCCCGCTCTTCGAGCAGGCGACAGACACCCGCAGTGAGGAGCTCAAGGCGCAGGGTGTGCGGCCGAGGGTGTGGTTCGGTGAGCGGTGGATCAACTCGATCTTCGACCTGTTCGAGGAGAATTCCCGCTACTTCCCGGCACTGCTCCCGGTCACGGAGACCGAGGACCCGGCTGCTGTCATGGCGGCGGGTGGCACCCCTCAGTTGGAGGAGCTCAAGCTCCACAACGGCACCATCTACCGCTGGAACCGCCCGATCTATGACGTCGTCGCCGAGGTGCCTCACCTGCGGGTGGAGAATCGCGTGCTCCCCTCGGGTCCGACGGTCGTCGACACGATGGCCAACGCGGCCTTCTACTTCGGGGTCGTGCGGGCGCTCGCGGAGAGTGAGCGTCCGCTGTGGTCGCAGATGTCCTTCTCAGCGGCGGAGGAGAACTTCCACGTCGCTGCCCAGCACGGCATCGAGGCACTGCTCTACTGGCCGGGCCTCGGCGAGGTGAGTGCGACCGAGCTGGTGCTGCGCAGGCTGCTGCCGTTGGCGCGCGAGGGGCTGGAGAGCTGGGGCGCGGGGAGTGCGTCGATCGATCGCCTCCTCGGCATCATCGAGCAGCGGTGCGTCACCGGCCGCAACGGAGCGGAGTGGTTCGTCGACCGCGTCCGGGCACGAGAAGAGGCCGGCGCGGGGCGTCCCGAGGCGTTGCGCGAGGTGGTCCTCGAGTATCGCGACAGGATGCACAGCAACGATCCCGTCCACGCCTGGTAGCCGCACCCGCGATCAACTCGGGCGCGACTCGTCGGGCCGCGTACGTCCCGGGCGTACGCGTGACCACGACTGCACCTCACCGCTGACGAGGTCGCGCCAGCCCTTCCGGGTGATCACGTAGAAGTCGGGAGCGTCCAGCCCGTGGGAGGCGAACGCCGCGGCGGTGGCGGCGAACCACTGGTGGTCGTGATCGTGGGGCTCGAGGGAGCCGGGGCGGGTCAGCCATGCGAAGACGGCAGGATCGTTCGCTCCGATGTCGAGACAGGAGAGTGTCCGCTCGACCAGATCGGCCCGCATGGCGGCGTCGTGCCAGTCAGCGTGGACGACGGCCCGGTGCACCCCGGACGGGCGCCCCAGGTGCAGGGTGGTCGGCAACTCCCGACGTCGGCCGGACTCCGCGACGAAGTCGTCCAGAGCGATGTGGATCTCGCGGGCGCGGGGCAGTTCGGGTCTCGGACTGGTCTCCATGCCCATCGTTCTTCCCCCTCAGAGCCCGTCGTACCACGATCCACAGGGCACTTCGCGATGAACGAGTCGTGCTGCCTCGTGACCAAAGGCGCAGACGCACGTTCTTGATGTGTCTGCCTGGTGCCGGGAACCCCTTGGTGCCGTGACACAATGGTGGGCGCGGCTGTTGACAGGTACGGTCCTTGCCGCGCCCAAGAACCCCCCGAAGTTCGACGAGAGGTAGTTCGTGTCCGCGAGCTCGACCAAGGCGAAGAAGGCCGCAACGAAGAAGACGGCTGCCAAGCAGGCTCCGTCGACGGCCAGGACCCCCGCCAAGAAGGCGGTTGCGAAGAAGGCTCCGGCCAAGGCCGCGCCGAAGGAAGCCACCGCCAAGAAGGCTGCCGCGAAGAAGGCTCCGGCGGCGAAGAAGGCTCCGGCGAAGAAGGCAGCTCCGGCCGCGGCCGCAACGAAGAAGGCTCCGGCGAAGAAGTCCGCGACCAAGAAGGCCGCCGCGGCGGATCCGGCGGTCTCGGCCGAGGAACTGCAGGCGCAGACCCTCGCGGTCGGCCCCGACGGCAAGCGTGCGCTGGCCGACGTGCCCGACTCGCAGTTCGAGAAGGACGTCGCCAACGACCCGAGCATCAAGCAGGACGAGAAGGACGCGTCGTTCATCGTCTCCGCGGCTGACGACACCGACGAGCCCGAGCAGCAGGTGATGGTCGCCGGTGCGACCGCCGACCCGGTGAAGGACTACCTCAAGCAGATCGGCAAGGTCGCCCTCCTCAACGCCGAGCACGAGGTCGAGCTCGCCAAGCGGATCGAGGCCGGCCTGTTCGCGGAGGAGAGGCTCGGCAAGGAGTTCGCCGGCTTCGACAAGACGAAGGCCGACGCCGACACCCGGCGGTTCGTCCGCGAGCTGGAGTGG
>DASVMH010000068.1:0-2182 GCA_036384455.1 Marmoricola sp.
GTCGACGGGCTCTACATCGCCCGCGACGTCGCCTTCCTGGGTGGCTATCGCGCGGCCGGTTTCAACAAGACCCTGATCCGCACCGGCGCGCTGGAGAAGGGGTCCGCGCAGCGGTTCGCCGAAACGACCCAGTGGGCGCAGCGCGTCACTCGGCCGGGCGGCATGGAGCAGTTCGGCGACGGCTACCGCGCCACCCTCGAAGTGCGGATCATCCACTCGTTCGTACGCCGCCACCTGCTCGCGCAGGAGGACTGGCACACAGACGAGTGGGGCATCCCGATCAACCAGACCGACATGGCGGCGACGATGGTCGGGGCGATCCTGACACCGTTCATCGCCGGGATGGCGCTGGGGCTGCTGCCGTCGCGCCGCGAGGTCGAGGACGTCGCACACGTCGCTCGCTACACCGGATGGCTGATGGGAGTGGAGGACCGCTGGCTGCCGACGTCCTACCGCGATTCCGTACGGATCCTCACGCACACCCTGATGGCGATCATGACTCCCGACGAGACCACGCGGATCATGGCGCAGCCGATGGGCAACGACCCGCTCGAGTGGCACTTCGCCGGACCGTTGAAACAAGCGCGTCGCCGGATCGCCCGTTCGCAGCACCTGTCGATCACCAGCGCCGTGCTCGGTCCGCGGGCGATGGCGTCGTTGGGGCTGCCGATGACACCGCCGTGGTACCCGCTGGTGAAGGCACCGTTCAACCTGGTCGCGGGCCGGATCATCCGTCTGGTGCCGCCGTTGAGGCAGTGGTACATCGACCGGTCCCGGCAGAAGGTCCAGGACTTCGTCGAGCTCCTGTCGGGCTCCGCCGACACCCAGCTCGGCAACGCCGCCGGCCACATCGCTGCGTGAGGTCGGGTCGGTGGCACGCAGTTACGGAGGTGTGAGCGCCGAGGAGCGGGTGGCCGAACGCCGCGCCCGTCTGGTCGCCGCCGGCCGGGAGGTGCTCGCGGAGACCGGCTGGCAGGGCACGTCGCTCCGCGCGGTCTGTGCCCGGTCGGGGCTCGCCGATCGCTACTTCTACGAGAGCTTCGCCACCCGTGATGCCCTGCTGGTCGCTGTCTGCGAGCAGGTGATGACGGAGACGCTCCTGGTCGCAGGCGAGCGGATGGCGGCGGCACCGCAGACCTATCGCGGGCGCGTACGCGCCGCCGCCGACGCCGTGCTCGACCTCCTCGACCGCGACACCGGGCTGGTCAGGGTGCTGCTGTTGGAGACGCCGGACACCCCCGTCCTCAACGAGCAACGCCGCACGATGATGGGCAGCCTCGTCGACCTCCTTGTCCTGGCGACGATGGATCTGGACTCGCTGCGCGGAGCCTCTGACGCCCGTCGCAGGCTCGGTGCCCATGCGGTGCTCGGGGCGCTGTTCGAGCTGCTGACCGCATGGACGGCCGGCGAAATCGAGCTTCCGCGCGAGGAACTCCTCGACTTCGTCGTGCACGTCGCGGTGTCCCTGGCCGCGCCGGCCTGACTCGGAGGTCGCTCACTCGGGAGTGCCGACCCACTCCTCGGATCCGTCCGTGAAGGTCTGGTGCTTCCAGATCGGCACCTCCGCCTTGAGGGTGTCGATCAGGTCGCGCGTGGCCGCGAACGCCTCGGCGCGGTGGGGGGCACCGGCAGCCACGACGACGGCGACATCGCCGATCGCGAGCGTGCCGACCCGGTGCACCGCGGCAATCGCAGTCCCGTGCTCTGCAGCCACCTTGGCGCACACCTCGCTGAGCCGGACCAGCGCGGTCGGGTGTGCGGTGTACTCCAGGGCCGCGACGCCGCGTCCGTGGTCCTCGTCGCGGACGGTGCCGACGAAGACGGAGAGGCCTCCGTGGGCGTCGTCCTCGACAGCGGCGATCACCTCGGCCACGTCCAGAGCCGTCTCGCGGATCGCGGCCAGACGCACCAGGGTGTCCATGCTCCGATGCTAGGCCAGCCATACTCAAGGGGTGCCCGACCGCTTCGACCCCGCCCCGCGACGGAGCGTCCGATGAGCCGCCGGGGAGGGTCGGCGACGCCGGCGACGAAGGCGTTGGACACGGCGGGGGTTACGTACGAACTACGCGCGTACGACCACGACCCGCGTGCCGACTCCTTCGGGGTGGAGGCTGCTGAGAAGCTCGGCGTCGAGCCGGGCAGGGTGTTCAAGACGCTGGTCGCCGACGTCGACGGTGACCTG
>DASVMH010000069.1:0-7478 GCA_036384455.1 Marmoricola sp.
CTGATGTGGCAGGACTATCGCTGGATCGCGATGCTCGACCCGGCCGAGCTCAGCATCGGCACCGAGGTCTCAGAGGTGCGCGACGACATCCACTACGGGCGCCCCGCGTGGCGGGCGCTGGTCCGTCCGGTCGAGGGGTACGAGCCGCGGTGCGGCTGCTGCTCGCTGCTGCCCTGTGAAGCAGTTGATCGTGACGAATGGGGCGCGGATCCTGAGTGGCGCCCGAGGCCTGCGTACCCGTCCGGCTATCGGGTGGCGTTGGACGTCGCAACGGGTGTGCTCGTCTCGATCGAGCCGGTGGACGCGACGGACGAGGACCACCACGACGTACTCGACCTGGAGATCCACGACGTCGACATCGCGTTCGATGACGTCTTCGGCGCGCTGCGAAACTGAGCCGCGCGGCACCGCCACGACCGGGAGGCATGGGGCCAGAATGTGAGTCGTGGAGCTCGATGACCTCCCCGAGGGCGAACACCTGTGGTGGACCTTCGCCGGACGCGCCGCGCTCGACCGGGCCGGTGGCAGGGAGTCTTGGGGGTTCGACCCCGACCAGCGGGTCCTGCGCCACGACCTCGACGACGGCACCCGGCTGCGGATGCAGCGCCTCTACAACGGCCGCTACGTGCTGTGGGGCACCGCCGCTGGCAAGACGCCGAGGCCGGCATGGTCCGGACTGCCCGGCTGGGTGTCCTCGGACGCCGTACACCGCTGGTTCGACGAGGTCGGCGGCACCTTCATCGCGTGGTACGCGCGCGACGGCTGGGACAGTGCCACGCCCGATGCCGATGTGATCGGCGCGGTCCAGCCGCTCCTCACCGACGACCTTCCCGACGGCCTGGTCGGCGCAGCACAGCGCGACGACCGCGAGGGGATCGGCGCGATCCTCTCCGCCGCCGGGGTCTCCGACGTCGGGAGCGCCCTGGAGGTGCTGGCCCGCGCTCGCGAGGACGCCACCCCCGTGCAGGGCCGGGTGCGGCGCCTCCTCGCGACTGAGATCCGGGCACAGATGCGCACCTCGCCCGAACGCGACCGGGTGCTCCCGCAACGCCCGGTGATGCTGGTGCGCTGGATCCGGGTGGCCACGCCACCCCAGGGCTTCTCGTTCACCGTCTTCGCCGACGCGGACGCCCTGGCCGAGGTGGGCGGAAACCACCGGCTTCCGGAGCAGTCCCGCACCAGCCTCATGAACCTGCTGCGGCAACTGCACAGCGAGGAGGCGAGTCCGGAGAGCGGGCAGTGGCTGATCGCGCGGGTCCGCTTCGACGGCATCAACGTCCATTTCGACCGTCGCTTCGACTCCCGGCCCGTCTGGTTCACCGCCGATGGCCCCACCCTCGAGACGCTCTCCGCCGAGATGTCGCGCCGTACGCCTGCCTGGCGACCCGCCTGGGCCCGCCTCCTCCCCTGACTAGAGGAGGCGGCGATCGGAGGCCCAGCGGGTGAGCTCGTGGCGAGAGGAGAGCTGGAGCTTGCGGAGGACCGAACCCATGTGGGTCTCGACGGTCTTGATGGAGATGAACAGCTCGGCGGCCACCTCCTTATAGGAGTAGCCGCGAGCGATCAGCCGCATCACCTCGCGCTCACGATCCGTGAGTCGGTCGAGGTCCTCGTCGACCTGGGCCACCTCGATGGTGCCGGCGAAGGCGTCGAGGACGAAGCCGGCCAGTCGCGGGGAGAAGACCGCGTCGCCGCCGGCGACCCGGCCGATCGCGTCGACCAGCTCGGGGCCGGTGATCGTCTTGGTGACGTAGCCGCGCGCACCGGCCCGGATGGTGCCGATCACGTCCTCCGCGGCGTCGGAGACCGACAGCGCGAGGAACTGCGGCCGCAACCCCGACCGCGCGGATCGCAACGACGGAGCCACATGTTTCATGACAGACGCGCCGCCGCCACCGGGCAGGTGCACGTCGAGGAGCACGACGTCGGGACGCTCCTGGTCGATGACGGCGACCGCCTCGTCGACGTCGGCCGCCTCGCCCACGACCTCGACCGCATCGCCCAGCTCGGCGCGTACGCCGGCGCGGAACATCGCGTGGTCGTCGACGATCACCACCCGCTGCGTCATCAGCTCTCCCTCGGCTTCCATCTCACGGTCACTTCGGTGCCCTCCGGGCCACTTCGAATCGTCGCACGGCCGCCGTGACGTTCCATGCGCCCGATGATGCTGTTGCGTACGCCCGCCCGATCATCCGGCACCACGGCGGGGTCGAAGCCTCGACCCCGATCGCGGACGAAGACCTCGACCGCAGCACCCTCGACCTCGCAGTAGACGTCGACCTTGGCGGCGCCACTGTGTTCGGCCGCGTTGGCCATTGCCTCGCGGGCGGCGAGCACCACGGGCATGACCTCCTCGGGCAGCGACCGGTCTCCGACCGCCACCACCTCGACAGGCACCCCGAAGCTGTCCTCGATCTCGGCCGCTGCCTCACGCAGGGCTGCGACGATGCTGTCTGCTGTCGACGCAGGTGCCTCGAAGAGCCAACTGCGCAGGTCGCGCTCCTGGGCACGCGCGAGTTTGGCGACCGTTGCAGGATCAGCGGCCGAGCGCTGGATCATCGCCAGCGTCTGCAGTACCGAGTCGTGGAGGTGTGCCGCGACATCAGCGCGCTCCTGGGCACGAGCACGGGCCGCGCGTTCGTCCGCGAGGTCACGCGAGAGGCGCATCAGCCACGGGCCGGCGATGAAGAGGATGCCGACGATCCCCAAGAGCGCTGCGCCGGCGGCGACGAGCGCCTCGCGCCAGCCACCGGAGCGCAACACGAAAGCAAGGATCGCGGTGATGAGCAGGACCAGCCCGGCGAGCAGGCGTAGGTAGGACGCCCAGCCCCCGGTGCCGACGACCACTCCCACCGGCCCCGTCGAGGTCCAGCGTTCCCGCTGGACCTCGTCGGCCTGCCGCCACAGCATCGCGAGACCGGCGATGCCGATCACGACGGGTACGACGGTCAGCGTCGTGCCGGTGAGCCCCGCCACCAGGGCGAGGCCGCCGATGGCGATCGCGCCGAACGCGACGAGCACGCCGTAGTCGGCGATCCGGCGCTGCGGTCGCGGACGTCGGCCCTGACGGCTCGCCGCATCGAGCCCCGGGGCGTCGGGAGTGCCCTCCGCCTCACTCGGCAGCCAGATCCACAGGCCGAGATAGACGATGATGCCGAAGCCGTTGGCGATCGCCGCGACCACGAAGGCGACGCGCACCCAGAAGACCGGGAGCCGCAGGTGGTCCGCGAGCCCCGCTGCGACCCCGCCCAATAGACCACCCTCGACACTGCGGTGGGCGCGCCGGACTGCCGGAGCGGACTCCGGCGAGGTCGGGATCGGCGCGGTCATGTCCGCCATCGTGTCAGTTGGACGACCATCGACCCATCAGGCGTACCCCTGAGATCCCCCGCACCAAGATCAGGGTCGATCCCGATGGTGCCGGGGCGCCGAGTCCCGCAGGATCGTTGACATGAACCAGACGCAGGACCCCGTCACCGGCCCGGCAGACCCCGGGCCCCGTCTCGACCGCGACAGCGTGCGCGAGCTCAACCAGCTGCGCCGCAGCCGCGACGACCGCTTCGTCGCCGGCGTCGCCGGCGGCCTCGGTCGGCACTTCGGCATCGACCCCACCATCGTGCGGGTCGTGCTGATCGCGCTGACGATCGTCGGCGGCGCCGGACTGTTGCTGTACGCCGCCGCATGGCTGCTCGTCCCCGAGGACGGCCACGATCGCGCACTCATCCCCCTCGGCGAAGAACTCCTCAAGATCGTCCTCATCGGTGTCGCCGCGGTCGCGGTGCTCTCCACCCTCGGCAGCGGCTGGTGGTGGGGCGGCCACAACCACGGCTTCCCCTGGCAGCTCGGCCTGTGCCTGCTGATCGTCGCGGTCGTCGTCGGATACGCGAACAGGCGGCACCGCGAGGACGGGCCGGTCGCGACCACGGCAGAGTTCAGCGCGCCGACGGACACGGCACCGAGTGCCGCCGGACCCGGAGCACCGACCAGCTCCGCGTACGTCGCCCCGCGTGCGCCCTCGCGACCACCGCGGCCGCGACGCACCGGACCGGTGCTCTTCTGGCCGACCCTCGCGCTCATCCTCGTCGGATTCGGGGTCCTGGGGCTCTACGCACACGGACATCACGTCGTCGCATCCGCTTGGCCCGCCCTCGCCCTGGCCATCATCGGCGTGATGTTGGTCGTCGGCGCCTTCGTCGGCCGACCCGGCGGCCTCATCCTGATCGGCCTGTTGGCGATCCCGCCGCTGCTCGGCACGTCCGCCGTGGACAACTTCCACTGGAACCGGCCCTCGACCATCGCTCCCGCGACATCGACGGACGTCCACGACCAGTACCGCGTCGGCAACGGCAAGACGACCCTCGACCTGAGCCAGCTGGCTGACCCGGAGGCCCTCGTCGGGCGTACCGTCGAGGTGAGCATGGGCGCCGGCGATCTCGTCGTGTACGTCCCGCGTGACCTGACCGTCGAGGTGAGTGGAACCCTGCGCGTCGCCGGCGACATCGAGGCGGGCGGCCAGGAACAGGGCGGCCTCAGCCCCAACGTCGACACGACGCTCAAGGGCAGCGATCCCGGCGCCGGCGTGCTCACCCTCGATCTCCACGGCCGCGTCGGGCACATCGAGGTCGAGCGGATCGCCTCCGCACATCCCGCGAACCCCGGAAGGAACGCATCGTGAACGACTCCGACACCATCGAACGCACCCGTCAGCCGGTCAAGGTCGCGCACCTCGTCCTCGGCAGCTTCTTCCTCGGCGTCACGGCGCTGTGGGCGTTGACCGAGTCAGGAACGCTGACCTGGAAGGGCTCCAGCTACCTCGTGCCCCTGACGCTACTGATCGCCGGCGCGATCGGGCTCACCGCGAGCCTGGTCGGCAACACCGCTGATCGCCGACGCAGCGCGACGTACGAGCCGTCCTCCGTGGCGACCTCGCCGGCGGACGTGTCGGAGCAGCCGCATGACGACACCCGGATGCTGCCGACCGACCAGACCGACGCCGAGGAGGAGCGATGAGCAACCAGGGACCGAACTACCGCCGGCTGGTCCGGTCGCAGGACACGATGATCAGCGGGGTGTGCGGCGGTGTCGCCGACTACCTCGGCGTCGACCCGACGGTCGTCCGGATCATCACCCTGGTCGCGGCGGTCTTCACCTTCCCGGTGGGCCCGCTGGCGTACCTCGCCTGCTGGGCGGTCATCCCGAAGGCCTGACCGCTGTTGGGGTCTGATCACTGGGTCAGCGAGCGGGTGATCACCTGGTTCGCGGCCCGCTGGAAGCCGGTGACGACGGCCTCAAGGGTGAGTTGGCGCAGCCGGGCGAAGGTCTGCTCGAAACGGGCAGCCTCCTCCTCGGTGTGCTCGCTCTCCCGGAACGGCACGATGATCCGGTCGTGCAGCACCGTGGTCAACTCGTCGGCTAGCTCGTCCATGTGCCGCCCGATCGCGTCGCCCGCCTCGACGTACGCATCGACCGGGAGCTCCAGATCGAGCAGTTCGACGGCAGTGGTGAGCGGGGCGAGCGGCTCGTACTTGCCGTCGTGCTCGCGCAACGCCTGGATCTTGACGAGAACGTCGATGTCACTGCCGGAGAGTTTGCGCCCCACGTGGGCCTCGAGCTGGGACTTTGTGAGCAGGTCCCGGCGCCCCGGGGTCCACGACGTCAGCATCGCCCGCTGGACGGCGAGATCCTCCGGACTGGCGTCGAGCGGCACCCGCTTGAGGTACTTCTCGATCGCGGCGAGCGTGAAGCCGTGGTCCTGCAGGGAGCGCACGAGCTCCAGCCGCGCGCGGTGCTCGGGGCCGTAGTACGCCATCCGGCCACGCCTCTCGGGCGGCGGCAGCAGGCCCAGGCCCGCGTAGTAGCGGGTCGTACGCACGGTCATGCCCGTGACCGCGGCCAGCTCGTCGACGGTGAGCAACTCGTCGGTGTCGGTGTCGGTGTCTGCCGGTGCCGTCATCGGCCGTGCTCCTTCCCGAGGTGAGGTGGGTCTCCTTGACTGTAACAGTAGAACTGGCACACTCTTGGTGCAATCACTGATCAGGTCGGATCGTCGACCGACGCGAAGGGAACTCCATGCCCGACATCTACACCCAGGAGCACGAGGACTTCCGGCAGACCGTCCGGACCTTCTTCGAGAAGGAGGTCGTCCCCAACGACGCCCAGTGGGAGAAGGACGGCATCGTTCCGCGCGAGCTCTGGCTCAAGGCCGGCGAGACCGGACTGCTCTGCTTCGACGTGCCCGAGGAGTACGGCGGTCCCGGCGTCAACGACTTCCGCTACAACGCGATCATGTCCGAGGAGCAGACCCGGGCCGGCTCGAACGGTCCCGGCTTCTCCGTGCACACCGACATCATCGTCCCCTACCTCTCCGCCATCGCGAACGACGAGCAGAAGAAGCGCTGGCTGCCCGGCTGCGTGACCGGCGAGACCATCACCGCGATCGCGATGACCGAGCCCGGCGCGGGCAGCGACCTCCAGGGGATCCGCACCACCGCGGTCGACAAGGGTGACCACTACGTCGTCAACGGATCGAAGACGTTCATCTCCAACGGCATCAACGCCGACCTCGTGATCGTCGTTGCGCGTACGGACCCCGACGCCGGCCACAAGGGGATCAGCCTGATCGTGGTCGAGCGCGGTATGGAGGGCTTCGAGCGTGGCCGCAACCTCGACAAGATCGGGCTGCACGCGCAGGACACCGCCGAGCTCAGCTTCACCGACGTCGTCGTGCCCAAGGAGAACCTCCTCGGCGAGGAGGGCCAAGGCTTCGTCTACCTGATGCAGAACCTCCCCCAGGAGCGGCTGATCATCGGCTGCCAGGCCATGGCCGCGTGCGAGAACATCCTCGAGATGTGTCTCGACTACGCCAAGACCCGCGAGGCGTTCGGCAAGCCGATCGGGAAATTCCAGAACACCCGCTTCACGATCGCGGAGATGGCCACCGAGGTCGCGGTGACCCGCGCCTTCATCAACGACTGCATCCTCAAGCACCTCGACGGGAAGCTCGACACCGTCGGTGCGTCCATGGCGAAGTGGTGGACCACCGAGTTGCAGAACAAGCTGGTCAACCAGGGCGTGCAACTCCACGGCGGCTACGGCTACATGATGGAGTACCCCATCGCGAAGGCCTACCTCGACAGCCGGATCTCCACCATCTACGGCGGCACGACCGAGATCCAGAAGGAGATCATCGGTCGCTTCCTGGGGCTGTGACCAGTGGACTTTGATCTCCCCGAGTCGGCGCTGGCCGTCCGCGACGGAGTCGCCGCAGTCGCGGCTCGCTATGACAACGCGTACTGGTCGCGCTGCGAGGCGGAGCACCGTTTCCCGCAGGAGGTCTTCGACGACCTCGGCCGGGGCGGTTGGTTCGGCCTGTGCATCCCTGAGGAGTACGGCGGGGGCGGCCAGGGCCTGCTCCAGCTGGCCGTCGCCAACGAGACCCTGACCCCCTCGGGCGGCGTCGCCGGCTCGTTCTTCTACGT
>DASVMH010000070.1:0-6717 GCA_036384455.1 Marmoricola sp.
CGACCTGCTGCGGATGTACACCCGGTACGCCGAGCGCAGGGCCTGGTCGGTCGAGGTCCTCGACGCCACCGAGTCCGACCTCGGCGGCTTCAAGTCGGTGACGGTCGCAGTCAAGGCGAAGGGCACCCCCGCTCCCGGTGAGGCCCCCTATGCCTTGCTGAAGTTCGAGGGTGGCGTGCACCGCGTGCAGCGGGTCCCCGTCACCGAGAGCCAGGGGCGCGTGCACACCAGCGCGGCGGGCGTACTCGTGCTGCCGGAGGCCGAGCAGGTGGATGTGACGATCGACGAGAACGACCTGCGCATCGACGTCTTCCGGTCCTCGGGTCCGGGTGGGCAGAGCGTCAATACGACCGATTCGGCGGTACGGATCACGCACCTCCCGACCGGGATCGTGGTGAGCTGCCAGAACGAGAAGTCGCAGCTGCAGAACAAGGAGCAGGCGATGCGGATCCTGCGGGCGCGACTGCTCCAGGCTGCACAGGAGGCCGCTGACGCGGAGGCGAGCGACGCGCGCAGGTCGCAGGTGCGCACCGTCGACCGCTCCGAGCGGATCCGGACCTACAACTTCCCCGAGAACCGCATCTCGGATCACCGCACCGGCTACAAGGCCTACAACCTCGATCATGTCCTCGACGGAGACCTCGAACCGGTCATCGCCTCCTGTGTCGAGGCGGACATGGCCGCGCGCCTGGAGTCGCTCGGTGAGTGAGTCGCGCGACCTGACTCGCGCGGCGGCCGAGCGGCTGAACGCGGCCGGTGTGGAGGCCGCAGAGTTCGACGCGGCCGAACTGCTCGCCCATGTCCTCGGCACCACACGCCCGCAGTTGGGGTTCGTGAGCGAGGTGAGCGACGAGGACCGCGCCGCCTTCGACGCACTCGTCGCCCGACGCGCCGCGCGGGAGCCGCTGCAGCATCTGATCGGCACCGCGTGGTTCCGCTACATCACGGTCGAGGTCGGACCCGGCGTCTTCGTGCCGCGGCCCGAGACCGAACTGCTCGCAGGCTGGGCGGTGGCGGAGGCGAAGGGGTGGCGTGAAATGACGGGGGAGTGGCCGGTCGTCGTCGACCTGTGCACCGGCTCGGGTGCGATCGCCAAGTCGATCGTGCACGAGGTCCCGATGGCCACGGTGTACGCCGTGGAGGTGGACCCGGGCGCCCACGAGTGGGCGACCCGCAACCTCGTGGACACCGGCGTCGACCTGCGCCTCGGCGACATGGCGACGGCGTTCCCCGATCTCGACGGCGCGGTCGACGTGGTGGTGTGCAACCCGCCGTACATCCCCCTCGAGGCGTGGGAGTCGGTGGCCGTCGAGGCCCGGGACCACGACCCCGCGACCGCCCTGTGGTCCGGCGAGGACGGGCTGGACGCGATGAGGGTCCTCGAGCGGGTGGCGACACGGCTGCTGCGGCCCGGGGGCGTCGTCGGTGCCGAGCACGCCGACGCGCAGGGGGAGTCAGCTCCGAGCGTCTTCGCCCGGTCCGGTCGTTGGCTCGACGTCCGTGATCACGAGGACCTGGCAGGTCGCCCCCGCTATCTGACGGCGCGACTGGCACGATGACTTCCGTGACATCCGCGCCAGACCCGAGCGCCCGCCGCTTCGACACCCGCGACCCGGAGCAACGCGAGGCCGGCCTCGAGGCTGCTGCTGCCGCCGTCCGCAACGGCGATCTGGTCGTCCTCCCGACCGACACCGTCTATGGGATCGGTGCCGATGCGTTCGACGCCACCGCCGTGGCCGGACTGCTCGCCGCGAAGGGCCGCGGTCGCGAGATGCCGCCTCCTGTCCTGGTCGCCGACGTGACCACCCTCGACGCGCTCGCCGCAGGGGTGCCGGACTGGGTGCGCAGTCTGGTGGAGAAGTACTGGCCCGGCGCCCTGACCGTGGTGCTGCGCCAACAGCCCTCCCTCCAGTGGGACCTGGGCGAGACCCGCGGCACGGTGGCCGTCCGGATGCCGAGCGACGAGGTGGCGCTGGCGCTGATCGCCCGCACGGGACCGCTCGCGGTCACCTCGGCGAACCTCACCGGCCTGCCGGCCGCGACCGACGGTGACGCCGCTGTCGCGATGTTGGGCGACGCCGTGAGCGTCGTCCTCGACGGCGGTCCGACGGCGTCCGACCTCGCCTCGACCATCGTGGACTGCACCGGCGACGAGCCCCGGGTGCTGCGCGAGGGGGCGATCGCCCGGGACGAGCTCGCGGAGTTCCTCGGCAGCGTCGACGTCACTCTCGGAGGACCGCCGGGGGCCGAACCAGGTGCGTGAATATCTGCTCGTGTTCGCCGTGGGGGCGGTGGTCAGCTACCTGCTGTGCGTCGTCGCCCGCGAACTGGCGACGCGCTTCGGGGCAACGGCGAAGGTCCGTGACCGCGACGTCCACAGCGCGCCGATCCCGTACTTCGGCGGGATCGCGATGCTCGGGGGCCTCGCAGCGGGGATCATGGTGGCGCAGCGGTTGCCGTTCCTCGGGCAGTCTCAGCCCCAGGTGTTCCACGACGCGCACACGGTGTTGATCGCGGGCGCGATCATCTGTGGCGTCGGGGCCCTCGACGACCTCTTCGAGTTGGATGCGATCACGAAGTTCGGCGGGCAACTCGTGGCCGTCGGCTTCATGGTGCTCAACGGGGTGCAGTTCTTCTCGATCGTGATCCCGGTGTACGGGCAGTGGTCGCTGTTGCCCTCGCAGGCGGTGCTGCTGACCATGCTGATGGTCGCGGGCACCGTCAACGCCCTCAATTTCGTCGACGGTCTGGACGGCCTCGCCGGCGGCATCGCGCTGATCGGTGCGTTCGCGTTCTTCGTGTTCTGCTACCAGCTGGCGAACGTCAACGGGCAGACGCTCGCGCTGACCGCGGCACTGCTGTGCGCCGCGATGGGTGGAGCCTGCTTCGGGTTCTTGCCGCACAACTTCTTCCCCGCGCGGATCTTCATGGGCGACTCGGGTTCGATGCTCCTGGGCCTGGTGCTGGCCGGGGCCGCGCTGACCCTCACCGGCCAGTTCGCGCCGGTGCAGCTCGCGCACGGCTCCGGGCTCGGCCCGCCGAGCTTCCTGCCGACGCTGTTGCCGATCGTGCTGCCGCTCTCGATCCTGATGATTCCCTTGCTGGATCTGGTGCTCGCCGTCGTGCGTCGGACCCGGCGTGGGCAGGCGTTCTACCAGCCCGACAAGGAGCACCTGCACCACCGCCTCCTGGAATTCGGGCACAGCCAGCGTCGTGCGGTCATCATCATGTGGATGTGGGCCGCCCTGATCGCGTTCGGGGTGGTCGGGGCGAGCCTGTCCTCCGGGCTCTGGCTCTGGCTCGCGCTCGGTCTGGGCCTGGCGCTGGTCCTCGTCGTCACGTTCGTGCTGCCCAGGCTGCGCGCGTCCGAGGGACCCGAACCGGCCTGACCCTGCGTGGAGGTGCACCCGATTGGGAGCCGCGCGGGACTTTGTGCTAGTTTTCACAAGCCATCCCGTGAGTGGTCAGCGTCGAGGCTGAACACACACTTGCAGGGCCACCCGAGACAGAACGGCCGCCGCCCATGACGACCGCAATCCGCGCTTACGCAGCGGGAGGGTGTGCGCCCGAATCGCTCCGGTTCCGCCGTGATAGCGTGCCCTCGGTCGGCATTGCCGCCGGGGACAGTTTCTCGCGCTGCGGCCTACTCGGAAGCCGGCCCTCCCACATGCAGGAAAGCGACCAGTTTGGATGGCCGATGAGCAGCCCGTACCCACCTTCCGAGGACGTGACCTCGTCGGTGTCGGGGGCCTGCTCGTCGGCGCTGTCGTTCTCGGCATCCTCGTCGGTCTCTGGTACGACCACGCGACCGGCCATGCGTCGGTCGGTCTCCTCGTCGGCGTGCTCCTCGGAGCCGTCGTCGGTTGCGTGGCTGCCGTCGTCCGGGTCCGGCGAGCTCTTCGTGGGGCGTGAGGCCGCGTGATGACCGCCGAGCAGCCCCAGACCACCGCCCCCGAGTCGGGCCGGCCGTTGCCCGACCACGCCAGCCTCGGCCGCGTGCTGAGCGACCAGCGCAAGACCATCTGGGTCGCCGGGGCACTGATGTTGCTGGGTCTGTGGTTCGGCCAGTACGGCGATTGGGTGCTGGCCTGCTCCATCGCGGGTGGTGTCCTCCTCGGACTGCTCAACCACCTCGCCACCGAGTTCTGGCTGCTCAAGGTGATCTCCGCCGGCGAACAGCCCTCGCGTAACCAGATGATCCGGGCCACCGTCGTGCGGTTGGCCGTCCTGACCGTCGTCGCCATCGCCATCGCCGTCGCCTTCTGGCCCTCGGGGATCGGGCTGCTGCTGGGCCTGGCGATCTTCCGACTCATCGCCCTGGTGATGGTCACCCTGCCGCTGTTGAAGGAGCTGAAGCAATGATCGCCTTCGTGCCCCGTGAGATCGACATCCACCCCGGCGAGCACCCCGAGGGTCACCTGTTCGGGATGACCCTCAACCTGGACACGATCCGCGTCACCGTGGTGGCCGGACTGATCCTGATCGCGCTCGGGTTCTGGGTGCGCGCGCAGCTGACCAAGCGCACCGACGACCACGTGCCGACCAAGCTCCAGCTCGTGTGGGAGACGATCGTCAACGAGGTCACCACGCAGGTCGAGGACAACCTCGGCAAGGTCAACCCGTTCGTGGTCCCGCTCGCGGTGGCGCTGTTCTTCTTCATCCTGATCGCGAACTGGATCGAGCTGATCCCGACCGAGATCAACAAGCACCACCACTTCCTGCCGGCGCCGACCGCGGACACCAACCTCACGTACGCGATGGCGATCATGGTGATGGTGGGAGTCTGGATCTTCAGCATCCGCGAGCGTGGCCTCAAGGGCTTCGTCAAGCACTACTTCCAGCCGGTGCCGTGGATGTTCCCCCTCGAGGTGCTCCAGGACCTGCTCAAGCCGGTCACGCTGGCACTGCGACTCTTCGGCAACATCTTCGCGGGCGGCATCATGCTCGCGCTGATCGCCGGGCTGGCCACCATCAAGGTCGGCGCGCTGCCGCTCGGTGGCGTCTTCACCGCGATCCTCGACGTCGTGTGGAAGCTGTTCGACACGATGTTCCTCGGCGCCCTGCAGGCGTTCATCTTCGCCCTGCTGACGGTGCTGTACTTCGGCATGGCGGGCGCCCATGGCGAACACGACGAGGCCAAGCACGACGATGCGCCCGAGCACGCAGAACAACCCCAAGAACTCGCTGCCTGACCCACACATCAGGTCGCACAAGAGGTAAACCAACAGCGCCGGGCGATCCGGCGTGGAAACCAAGGAGAGACATGGCAGTCAAGACCACAGAGCAGGCCATCACCCTCGCGGGTGCCTTCGTGGGTGGCGGTTTGGCCCTCGGCGGTGGCGCCATCGGCGCCGGTATCGGTGACGGTCTGGCCGGCTCGTCGTACATCGAGGGCGTCGCCCGTCAGCCCGAGGCCCAGGGCCGTCTGCAGACCATCTTCTTCCTGACCGTCGGTCTGGTGGAGGCGATGTTCTTCATCAACCTGGCGTTCATGGCGCTGTTCGTCTTCGTGCTCGGCGGCAAGTGATCGGGGTCTGACCCCGCCTTCCACCACGTGAGGGCCGGTTCGCCGGCCAGCACGGGCACTACCAGCAAAGGACCGTAGATGGACAGCTTTGTGAGGGCACCGGCCCCCTTGGCGAGCAACTTCCTGGTGCCCAACGGCACCTTCATCGTGGAGTTGATCGCGTTCGCGATCATCGTCTTCGTTCTGGCGAAGTTCATCATCCCGCCGATCAACCGGGCGATGGCTGCGCGTCAGGACGCGATCCGGTCGCAGTTCGCGGAACTCGACAAGGCCAAGGCCGACGCGAACGCCACCGAGGAGCAGTACCGCCAGCAGCTCGAGCAGGCCCGTCACGAGGCGGCGAAGATCCGCGAGGAGGCCCGCGAGCAGGGCGCCCAGATCGTCGCCGACGCGCGGACCAAGGCGGAGGCCGAGGCGAAGCGGATCGTCGACCACGCGCACACGCAGATCGAGGCCGACCGCCAGGCGGCCGCGACCTCCTTGCGTGCCGAGGTCGGCACGATGGCGACGTCACTGGCCGGCCGCATCGTCGGGGAGTCCCTCGACGACCAGGCCCGGCAGAGCCGCGTCGTCGACCGGTTCCTCGAGGAGCTCGACGCGAGTGGGAGCAACGCGTGATGCGAGGCTCCAGCGCCGAGTCGTACGAACGGCTGCGGGACAAGCTCGGCTCCGTCTCCGCGGAGGCGGCGAGCCAGGTCGGTGACGACCTGATCTCGGCGGCCCACGTGCTGCGCGACCAGGTCGCCGTGCGCCGGGCCGCCACCGACCCGGCCAGCCCGGCCGAGGCGAAGACGAAGCTGCTCTCGACGCTGTTCGGCGCCCATGTCGGCAGCGACGCCGCGGCGGTGATCGCCGAGGGCGGGCAGCTTCGTTGGGCGGCCAGCATCGACTTCGTCGAATCGCTCGAGCGGCTCGGAGTCACCTCGATCGTGCGTGCGGCCGATGCCGCGGGCAACGGCGACCGGCTGGAGGGCGAGCTGTTCACGTTCGGTCGGGCCGTGGCCGACAACCCGGGCCTCCGTGACGCGTTGTCCGACCCCGCCCGCACCGTGGCGGACAAGCAGGCGTTGATCGCCTCGCTGCTCGACGGCAAGGCCGCGCCGGCGACCGTACGCCTGGCCAAGGAGACCGTCACCGGCGCCAGCCGCACCGTCTGGCCCTCCTCGATGCCGTCGAAGTCACCGAGGACA
>DASVMH010000071.1:0-5045 GCA_036384455.1 Marmoricola sp.
TCATGGTCGTCGTGGGCGGCGTCATCCCGCCCGACGACGTGCCGACGCTGAAGGAGATGGGCGCCGCCGCGGTCTTCCCGCCGGGCACGGTCATCGCCGAGTCCGCGCTGGAGCTGCTCGAGAAGCTGTCCGCGCAGCTCGGCCACTGATGGACGTCGCCGGGCTCGCCGCGGGGATCCGGGAGGGTCGCCGCGGTGACGTGAGCCGTGCCATCACGCTGATGGAGAGCTCGCGCGCCGACCACCGGGAGGCGGCTCGTGAACTGCTGACGCAGTTGTCGGGGCAGGCGAGCAACGTCCCCGCCGTACGTGTCGGGATCTCGGGCGTCCCCGGCGTCGGCAAGTCGACCTTCATCGAGTCGCTGGGCACGATGCTCACCGCCGCCGGCCACCGCGTCGGCGTGCTCGCCGTCGACCCGTCGTCGGTCCGCACCGGTGGCTCGGTCCTCGGCGACAAGACCCGCATGCAGAAGCTCGCCGCCGACCCGGACGCGTACATCCGGCCCTCGCCCTCGGCGGGCACGCTCGGGGGAGTGGCGCGGGCGACCAGTCAGGCGATGGCGGTCCTCGAGGCGGCGGGCTACGACGTGATCCTCGTGGAGACCGTCGGCGTCGGCCAGTCCGAGGTCACCGTTGCCGGCATGGTCGACACGTTTTTGTTCCTCACTCTGGCGCGGACCGGTGACCAACTGCAGGGCATCAAGAAGGGCATCCTCGAGATCGCCGACGTCATCGCCGTCAACAAGGCCGATGGGGATCGCGAGGTCGAAGCTCGTACGGCCGCGCGCGAGCTCAGCGGGGCGATCCGGATGGTCCACGGCGGCGACAAGGATGCCTGGCTACCGCCGGTGCTCACCTGCTCCGGCCTGACCGGGCACGACGTGGACAAGGTGTGGGAGCGCGTCCTCGGTCATCGCGAGCACCTCGGCGCCGACGGGCTGGAGCGCAAGCGCGCCGAGCAGCAGCTCGAGTTCGCATGGGCACTGGTGCGTGACGAGCTCGAGGACCGGTTGCGTCGCTCGCCCGGCGTACGCGCCCTCCGTGCCGACCTCCGCGCCCGACTGCTCTCCGGCGACCTGCTCGCCCCCGTCGCCGCTGACGAGATCCTCGACGCGTTCGACGGGGATGCTGGCTGAAACTGCCGGTTCGGTGGGTGGGAGTCGTCGCATCGGGTCTGCGGCGGTTCGATTCGCTCGCGGCTGACGGGTCGTGGTGGGTTGGGGCCCTTGGCGCCGACGACGGCGGTGGACAGTTGGCTCGGGCTGGGTATCCGGCCCTCTCGGGGAGGACATACTTCGCGCACCGGACAGCCGACCGCCGACCGCTGCCACCCGTCCGCCGTCCTCGTCGGCGCCAACTACCGCAACCCACGACGACCCGTCAGCCGCTAACGATTCGAACCGCCCACAGACCCGATGCGGCGACCGTCCAGCCCCACCCCACCGTCGGATCCAGCCCCGATCGGCCACCTCGTTACCCTTGACCGGTGACCCAAGCCGAACTGCTCGCCGCCGTCGAGGCGGAGATCGATCGGCTCACCCCTGAGCTCGTCAGCTTCCGTCGAGATCTGCACCGGCACCCCGAGCTGTCCTGGCAGGAGAAGCGGTCGACCGCGCAGGTGGTGGCCCGACTCGAGCAGGCCGGCCTCGCACCGAAGGCCCTGCCCCAGGGCGGCGTCGTCGCCGACGTCAACGACCAGGAGCGCTTCGTCGCGCTGCGTGCCGACCTGGACGCGCTGCCCGTCGAGGACCGCACGGGTGACCCGTGGGCCAGCGAGGTGCCGGGAGTCGCGCATGCGTGCGGCCATGACGTCCACACCACCGCACTGCTCGGCGCCGGGCTGGCGCTGGCGGCGATCGCCCCGGACCTCGCCGGACAGGTGCGGCTGCTCTTCCAGCCCGCCGAGGAGGTCATGCCCGGCGGTGCGCTCGCGACGATGGGTGCCGGGGTCCTCGACGGTGCGTCGCGGATCTTCTCCGTGCACTGCGACCCCACGATCGACGTCGGTCAGGTCGGTCTCCGTGAGGGTCCGTTGACCGGTGCCGCCGACTTCCTCACGGTCGAGCTGTCCGGGAGCGGCGGGCACACCTCGCGACCGCATCTGACCGAGGACCTCACCTTCGCCCTCGGCAAGTTGGTCACCGAACTTCCCGCGGTGCTCACGCGTCGCTTCGACCCGCGCGCCGGCGTCAGTGTCGTGTGGGGCGTGGTCCAGGCGGGCTCGGCGGCCAATGTGATCCCCTCGTCCGGCCGCGCGAGTGGCACCGTACGCATGCTCGACGCAGTCGCCTGGGCCGACGCCGAGCGCCTCGTGACCGAGACCGTCGCCC
This sequence comes from Marmoricola sp., assembly GCA_036384455.1. Lineage (GTDB taxonomy): Bacteria > Actinomycetota > Actinomycetes > Propionibacteriales > Nocardioidaceae > Marmoricola. The sequence goes on from DASVMH010000071.1 coordinate 2,330, forward strand.
AGGTGCTCGCGCCGTACGGCGTGGCCGGCGACGTGGCCTACGTCCGCGGTGTGCCACCGGTGGTCAATGACGCCCGTGCCATCGCCGAGCTCTCGGCCGCCGTGGCGACCACCATCGGCCCGAACGCCCAGGTGAGCACCACGCAGAGTCTGGGCGGTGAGGACTTCGCGTGGTACCTGGACCGGGTGCCCGGAGCGATGGCCCGGCTCGGCACCCGGACCCCCGGCGGCCCGACGTACGACCTGCATCAGGGCGACCTGCGCGTCGACGAGGGCGCGGTCGCGGTCGGGGCGAAGGTGCTCGCAGGGGCGGCCATCACGGCCCTCTCCGCCCACTGAGCGTCAACAGGTAACCGACAGGTAACGATCGGATTGCCTGACGCGGCGACCTATCTGTGTGGCGATTGTGGATCTAAGGTAAGCCTGTTCCGACGCCTACAGGCGTACGTACGACTGAGGAGATTCTCTTGCGCCACGCAACCAAGATCGTCGCCGCGGCGGGCGCCATCGCGCTTCTCGCGACCGGCTGCGGTAAGCCTTCGAACGACAACGACAAGACCGGATCCAGCAGCGCGGGCAAGTCGCTGACCGCCTGCATCGTGCTCGACACCGGTGGCGTCGACGACCACTCGTTCAACCAGTCCTCGTGGGCGGGCATGCAGGCGGCCAACAAGGCCAACTCGAACATCAAGGTCTCCTACGTGTCGTCGAACTCCCAGAACGACTACACGCCCAACCTGACCACCGAGACCAACAAGGGCTGCGGCACCGTGATCGCGGTCGGCGGTCTGATGGCGACCAACGTGCAGAAGATCGCCAAGGCCAACCCCAAGCAGCAGTACGCCGAGATCGACGCCGCCTCCTCGGGGTCGAACGTCTACGGCCTGCAGTACAACACCGCGCAGGGCGGCTTCCTCGGTGGTTACCTCGCCGCGGGCATGACGAAGACCGGCAAGGTCGGCACCTTCGGTGGCCTCAACATCCCGCCCGTCACGATCTACATGGACGGCTTCTGGGAGGGCGTCAACTACTACAACAAGCAGAACGGCACCAAGGTCAAGGTCCTCGGCTGGGACGAGACCAAGCCCAAGGCCGGCCTGTTCGCCAACTCCTTCACCGACCAGAACAAGGGCAAGACGATCAGCCAGGGCCTGATCCAGCAGGGCGCTGACATCATCTTCCCGGTCGCCGGTGGCACCGGCCTCGGTGCCGGCGCCGCTGCGCAGGCCTCGGGCGGCAAGGTCAACGTGATCTGGGTCGACACCGACGGCTGCGAGAGCGCCGCGCAGTACTGCAAGTACTTCATCACCAGCGTGACGAAGAACCTGAGCAAGTCGGTCCAGGAGTACGTCGAGAAGGCGGCTTCGGGCACGTTCCCGACCGGCAACTACATCGGCACCCTGGCCAACGACGGCACCGGCCTGGCGCCGTTCCACGACTTCGACTCCAAGGTCCCCTCGAAGTTGAAGTCGCAGCTCAACCAGGTCAAGGCCGACATCATCTCCGGCAAGATCAAGATCACCTCGCCGAGCCAGCCGAAGTGATCGGCGCGGTCGAAGTGATCGACCGTCTGGTCTGATCGGCGTGGGGGAGCATCGGTTGTGCCGATGCTCCCCCATCGCCGTTCCCGGACGGCTTAGGGTAGGGGCCGCTGCGCCGTACGTACGGCGGGCGATGCGTAGGACTGGGAGATGGAGGGCCGGTGAAACTCGAGCTTCGTGGCATCACCAAGCGCTTCGGTGACCTCACCGCGAACGACGCGATCGACCTGGTGGTCGAACCAGGGGAGATCCACGCGCTTCTCGGCGAGAACGGCGCCGGCAAGAGCACGCTGATGAACGTGCTCTACGGGCTCTACCAGCCCGACGAGGGCCAGATCCTCGTCGACGACCAGCCGGTCACCTTCTCCGGGCCCGGCGACGCGATGGCCGCCGGCATCGGCATGGTCCACCAGCACTTCATGCTGATCCCGGTGTTCACGGTGGCCGAGAACGTCGAGCTCGGCCACGAGCGCACGAAGGGGTTCGGCTTCCTCGACCGCCGCCGGGCGCGCAAGGAGGTCCAGGAGGTCTCCGAGCGCTACGGACTCAACGTCCCCGTCGATGCCCTCGTCCAGGACCTTCCGGTCGGCGTGCAGCAGCGGGTGGAGATCATCAAGGCCCTCGTACGCGACGCGAAGGTGCTCATCCTCGACGAGCCGACCGCGGTGTTGACCCCGCAGGAGACCGACGACCTCATGGAGGTGATGCGCACCCTCAAGAAGGCCGGCACCTCCATCGTCTTCATCACCCACAAGCTGCGCGAGGTGCGTGCTGTCGCCGACCGGATCACGGTGATCCGGCGCGGCAAGGTCGTCGGCGAGGCGAGTCCGACTGCCGAGGCCGCCGAGCTCGCCTCGATGATGGTCGGGCGGCCCGTCAAGCTCAACATCGACAAAGAGCCGGCGAAGCCTGCCGGTGAGGTGGTCTCGGCCTCCGGCCTGCGGATCGTCGACGAGGCCGGCCAGGTCGTCGTCGACGACGTCAGCTTCTCGGTACGCGGCGGCGAGATCTATGCGCTCGCCGGTGTCCAGGGAAACGGTCAGACCGAACTCACGGAAGCCTTGGTCGGCCTGACGAAACTGGAGGCCGGTTCGCTGAGCATCGACGGGCGCGACGTCACCCGGTCGAGCACCGACGACATCCTCGACAACGGTGTCGGCTACGTCCCCGAGGACC
>DASVMH010000072.1:0-9023 GCA_036384455.1 Marmoricola sp.
GGATGCGACTCAACGGCTTCCTCGGCTTGATCGAGGGTGCCACGCTCGACTGGCTCGACCACCGCGACGTACCCCGTTCGGACCTCGAGGCGATGCTCCGCGAGGCCGGCGACCACATCCCGCTGCAGCACTCAGCGCGGGCCCGGGTGTGATCCCGGGGCCCACCTACTCGTGACGATCCCGAGTCTGGCCGGCGAACCGCGACGGCCGCCGGCCGTCGCGGACCCCGACGACGAGCGGGTCGTGGTCGGAGGCGCGGTAGGGGTCCGGGGTGTAGAAGTCGGTCGCGTTGTAGTCGTAGCGGCTGTATTCGAGCGCGACCGGCTCCACGGAGTTGATGTTCCACACGTGGGCACCGGTGACCATCCGCAGCGCCGCCCGGTTGGCCAGCACGTGGTCGAGCGAGCCGACGAGACCGTCGTAGAGGTAGGTGTGCTCGCCGGGTGCCTCGTGTGAGCCGATGTCGGTGTAACCCGCTGCGTAGAGCACCTGCATCGGATCCTCCTGCGTGTAGGAGTTGAAGTCGCCGGAGAGGAACAGCCGTGAGGTGCGGTAGTCGCGCTGCACCGTGCGCGCGAAGGAGACCAGCTCCTTGGCCTGTGCGATCCGGTCGGGGTTGGACAGGCCCTGGCCGGTGCCGTCGTCGACGCCCGAACCCTTGGATTTGAAGTGGTTGACGATCACGGCGAAGCGCGATGCCCGGCCGCCGGATCGGGTCTGCCACCCCTGGGCCAGCGGGTCGCGGGCATCGTCGAACGTGGCCGCGTTGTCGATCATGGAGTCACCGACGGGGCGCACGGTGTGCCGCTTGTAGATGAACGCGGTGCGGATGACGTCCTCGTCGGTCTGGTCGCCCGCGGTCGGCGGAGTCGGGACGTACGCCCAGGTGCCGGCGCCGGCGTCCGCGTTGAGCGCGGCCACCAGCCTCGCCACCGCCCAGTCACGATCGTGTCCGAACTTGGCGGCGTTCTCGATCTCCTCCAGCGACACGATATCGGCGCCGAGGTGGTTGATGGCGTGCACGATCTTGATCTGCTGACGTGCGAGGTCGGCGTCGTCGGCAGCCCCACGCGGACCCTCGTCGCCGGCGGCGTCGGTGCAGTCCTTGACGGTGACGTGGTCACCGTCGCGATCGTTGTACCAGGTGCAGGTGCCGCCACCGGCGACCCAGTCGGCGCCTGTGGTGGGGAAGTAGTTGAGCACGTTGAACGACGCGATGTGCACATTGCCCCCGGTGGCCGCGGGGCGGGTGGTGCGGTCGTGGGAGAACCGGACAGGAGACCTGCCGGTGCCGCTCAACGGTGTCGTCGGCTGCAACTTCCACAGATCGTTGCGGTAGTCGACGACCATCGGAGCGCTGAAGTGCACTCGTTCGCCGACCCGGATCTGGGGGTCCTGGGTGAGGTAGGGCAGCGGTGTGTCCTTCGCGCTGGTGAGGTAGTTGGCGCTCGACCCGTCATCGAGCGTGACCAGTCGCCCGGCGTTGTGAGCCACGACCGCAGCGATCGCTTCGGCGTCGTGCGGATCGACGACGTCGGTCGGCTCCGGAAGGGCGGTGGTGCCGCGCGCCAGGCCGATCTCGGCGTACTGGTTGGTCGAGTAGTTGTCGGAGACCGTGTAGGTCCCCTGCGGATCGACGAGCATCCCCTCCAACGACTCACGCTGCGCGTCGGTGCGCGGCCACGCGACGCGTGCGGGGCGTACGGACGCGGGGGTGTCGAGCGCTGTGACGGAGTCGGCGTCCATCTCGGTCAGGCCGTGGAACTCACTGACCTCGCCGCTGACCTGCACGTGGGTGCCGATCGCGGGTGCCGACGAGGCGTCGGCCGCACCGAGGTAGACGAACACGGCGTCGGACGCGTGGTGGTGGCGGAGGTCGACATGTCCGCCGGTCCCCGGGGTCTGGAGGTAGAACCCGTTGAACCCGCCGCTGGGATAGGACGCGGTGACCACACCGCTCGTCGTCACGGTGGTGCCGACCAGGGGACTGGACGCGCCGGTGCCCTGGATCTGTTCGATGGTGACCGGGCCCGGGTCGGATCCCGTGTCGGCGTGGGCGGTCAGTGGAACGGCGACGAGACCGAGAGCGGCCCCGAACGTGAAGAAGGCACCGCGCTTGATGAACGCGGTGCCCGGGCGTGCAGACAACATGGTGCTCCCCTCGAGAATGAGCATGACCCTCCATCCCTATCAGGGACAGCCGACATCGCGGAACCACCGGACGGTGACATCCGGAGGGCGGCTCAGAGAACGTTGCGTGGCCGGAACTGCACGCTGACCCGTGGTCCGACCGCGCGGGCGGTCTTCGGCACGGCATGTTCCCAGGTCCGCTGGCAGGACCCGCCCATCACGATGAGATCGCCGTGACCGAGCTCGAAGGCGTGTGTCGTCGGCCCGCCGCGGGGCCGGAGCAGCAGTCGGCGAGGGGCTCCGAAGGAGACGATCGCGACCATGGTGTCGTGGGTGCGGCCGCGGCCGAGGTTGTCGCCGTGCCAGGCGACGGAGTCGCGGCCGTCACGGTAGTAGCAGCACCCGGCGGTGACGAACGGCTCGCCGAGGGCGGGGAGGTAGTGCGCGTCGAGGGCTGCGCGGGCGGCGACCAGCGCCGGGTGGGGGAGGGCGTCACCGATCCCGTACGTGTGGACGAGGCGGGGCACGTCGACGACCCGGTCGTACATCTCCCGTCGCTCCGCGCGCCACGGGATCGCGTCGACGAGGTCGGTGAAGACCTCGTCGGCGCCGTGGAGCCAGCCGGGCAGGTGGTCGACCCACGCGCCGTGGGCCATCGGCGTGCGGGTCACCTCGCTGAGGTCGGCGAGCTGCCACGCGCCGACGTCGAGGAGTGAAGGCTGGAAGGTCACGCTCATGGGAGCGAGCATAGGACGCGGATCGAACGAATGTTCGAACATCAGGCGATCGGCGTGGCGCCGAGTTCGGGCGGCGGGACCGTTTCGGCGAGCTCGGGGGGTGCGGACTGCGGGCTGGTGCCGTTGGCGACGGCATCGAGTTGTGGCTCGAGCCGCACCAGTGCGAGGTACGCCACCGCGACGCATCCGACGATCAGCACGCAGACGTAGACCGCACTCAGGTGGTTGTCGATCAGCCAGCCGGCGACCGGAGGAGCGATCACCATCGGGGACTGGAAGCACAACGATCCGATCGCGTTCGTCCGCCCGCGGAGTCGGTCGGTGGTCAGGTCGTTCGTGATCGCCGGGACCGTCGGCTGCAGGAAGGTCTCGCCGAGCGCGAAGACCGATGCGCAGGCGGCGACCAGCACGCTCGCACCCCAGGTGCCGTGGACGAGACCCGAGGCACCCAGGCACATCCAGGACGCGGCCCACACGATGCTCATCAGGACGATCACGCGGGTGCGCCGGCGCCCCTCGATCCGCTGCAGGACGACGAGTTGCAGCAGCACGATCACGAGCGTGTTGAAAGCGAACGCGATGCCGAGGTCCTGGGTGGAGACGTCGGCGACGAACCTCGCGAAGGCGGGCATGCCGTTGTTGAGTTGGGCGTAGCCCACGAACGAGGCCGCGAAGGAGAGCAGCAGCAGCGTTTTGACCGCCGGTTGGCGCAGCACCTCGCGGTAGCTGCCGGTGCCCTGGCCCTCGGCTGCGTCGTGGTCGGCACGTGCCTTGACGTGGCGCAGCGGGATCAACATCAAGATCACCGAGGGCAGGAAGCTGACCGCGTCGGCGAGGTAGATCGCCTGGAACGTCGCGACCCGGCTGGTGTCCACGTACGCGCCGCCGACCAGTCCACCGAGCCCGATCCCGAGGTTGAGGAGGGTGAAGTTCACGCCGAAGTAGCGCTGTCGGATCGGTGAGGGCACGACGTGCGCGATCAGGGTCTGGAACGCGGGGAACGACACCCCGAACGCGGCACCGCTCAGACCGAGGGCGAGCGCGGCCAGGCCGACGGTGTCGGCGTACGCCATCACGATCTCGCCGCTGATCACGCAGGCCAATGAGCCGAGGACGACGAGCCGGGCTCCGAGCCGGTCGATCAGCACGCCACCCGGGCCGGCGACGATCAGGCCACACAACGGCTGCAGCCCCAGGAGCAGGCCGGTGGTGTCCAGGGAGAAGTGCCGGACCTCGTGCAGATAGATCACCGAGAACGGCAGTACCAGGCCGGTGCCGAGGAACTCGAAGACGACGATCGTCAGCAGCAGCCGACCTTCGCGCGGGAGGTCGGTCCAGAAGGTCCGCAACGTGACCGGGCTCGTGGATTCCATGGCGTGACGAGTGTGTCAACGACCAGCCGTTATGCGCATCGGCTTTTCGGCTCCCCGGCCCCGCTTTGGTCGCTAGTTTTGGTGTGTGGGAGCAACCGGGGGCGGCCGAGGTCGCAAGCACGTACTCGTGAGGGAGTACGTCCGCTCGCTCGTCGTCGCCGCCGAGCCGGGGACGCCGGCGCCGTCCGAGCGTGATCTCGCCGATCGTTTCGGGGTTGCGCGGATGACCGTGCGCCATGCCATCGACGCGCTCGAGGCGCAGGGCCTGGTGGAGCGCATCCCTGGCAAGGGCACCTTCGTCACCAAGCCGGTGATCGACCTGCAGATGCGGTTGTCCTCCTACACCGAGGAGATGGAACGCCGGGGGAAGCGCCCGGAGTCACGCACCCTGATGACCCGCAGTGAAACTGCAGGGCCGGGGCTGGCGCGCGCGCTCAGGGTGGGTGAGGGCAGTCCCCTCGCCCACTGGCAGCGGCTGCGGCTCGCCGATGGCGAGCCGATGGCGATCCAGGACGTCTTCTTGTCCCTCGAGCAGTTCCCGAAGTTCCTCGATGGCGAGCCGCCGGCAAGCCTCTACTACTGGTTCGCGGACCTCGACATGATGCCGACGACGGGGGAGGACTCGGTCACCGCCCGAGCTGCCGACACCGCCGAGGCGGAGCTCCTCGGGATAGCGGCGGGGAGCCCCGTCCTGCACATCTCGCGCCGATCCTTCTTCCGCGACCAGGTGATCGAAGTGAGCCGTTCGGTCTATCGTGCTGACCGCTACACGTTGTGGGTGCCCGTGGAGAGACCCGAGCACCTCCGGTAACTCGGTAACCGAAGGGATTGGGATGTTCGGACGATTCATTGCTGTGGCCGCAGGGCTGGCCACGGCCGCGACGCTTGCCGCCGCACCACAGGTACAGGCGCAGGCACAGACACAGGCAGTGCCGACCGCTGCGTCGGTCACGTCGGCGCGGCTGACGAGGGCCACGGTGTCGCGCATCCATTGGCACCGCTGCGCCGCTGCGCTGTTGCGCAACAACGGCATGAGGTGCGGGCACCTCAAGGTGCCGCTCGACTACCGGCACCCGCACGGCCGCAAGATCACCCTGGCGCTGACGATCCGCAAGCACACGTCGTCGAAGAAGAAGTACCTCGGCCCGATGCTGGTCAACCCGGGCGGCCCCGGTGGATCGGGTCGGGTCTACGGCGTCATGCAGGACTGGGTCCCGGACGGCGTCGGCGGCCGTTTCGACTGGATCGGTTTCGACCCCCGCGGGGTGGGCGCGAGCAAGCCGGCGCTGCACTGCGACACGTCCTACTTCGGCTATGACCGGCCCGACTACGTGCCTGCCGGCAAGGCGGCAGTGAAGCACTGGAAGAAGGTCACGACGAAGTACGCCAAGGCCTGCAAGCACTCCAAGGCCAAGCGCCTCCTCCCGTACCTGACCACCAGGGACTCCGTGCGTGACATGAACTCGATCCGGAAGGCGCTCGGCGTCAAGAAGATCAGCTTCTACGGGTTCTCGTACGGCACCTATCTCGCGCAGGTGTACCTCACGATGTTCCCCAAGCACGCCAAGCGTTTCGTCCTCGACGGCGTCGTGAACCCCAAGCGGGTCTGGTACGGCGCGAACCTCGACCAGGACAAGGCGTTCGACTCCAACATGGACGTCTACTGGAAGTGGGTGGCCGCCCACGACTCGAGCTTCCACCTGGGCACCAGCTGGACGGCCATCAAGAGTGGCTACTACGCCGAGCTGAAGAAGTTGGCGGCGCATCCGGCGGCGGGCGGCAAGCTCGGTCCCGATGAGCTCGCCGACGCGATGCTCGATGCCGGCTACTACGTCTACGGTTGGACCGACGACGCCAACGCGTACGCCGCGCTGATCAACGACGGCAACGGACAACCGCTGCTCAACTCGTACACCGGCGGCAACGTGGGGGCCGAGGCCGAGAACGGGTATGCCATCTACGACGGCGTGCAGTGCATCGACGAGCCGTGGCCGGGTTGGGTCAAGACCCTGCGTGACAGCCGACGCGTCTACAAGACGTCGCCGTTCGAGACGTGGGGGAACACCTGGTACAACGCCCCCTGCATCAACTGGCCGGCCAAGTCCCACTACCGGGCGCGGGTCCACCAGCGGGCCGGGACTCCGAAGTTCCTGCTGCTCAGCGAGACCAAGGACGCGGCCACGCCGTACTCCGGCGCTCTCGAGGTCCGCAGTCTGTTCCCGCGGGCCCGGCTCATCGCCGGCATCGGTGGCACCACGCATGCGGCGTCGCTCTCGGGCGTCGGATGCACCGACAACCGGGTGGCGCGGTACCTCGCCACCGGGAAGGTGCCGCCGCGGAAGTTCGGGCGGCACGCTGACGTCCGGTGCCCGCACCTCAAGCCGAGTGAGCCGGGGTCGAGCAGCCGGGTGAAGGCGCTGCCGCCCCTGCGGACGACGCTGATGCAGGCCCAGCACTGGTCCCTGCGCTGACGCGAGTCCCGCGCACGAGGACGCCTCGTGCGCGGGAACGCGTTGTCAGGAGTGGCTGACCCGCGCCTCGTGCTCCTCGGCACTCTCGTCGCCGTGACCGGGCCACCACGCGGCGTGCCCGATCAACGCCGTCAGTGACGGCGTGAAGAACATCGCCATCACGAACGCGGCGACGAAGATGCCGAAGGACAGGGCGAAGCCCATCGAGACGATGAGCGACTGGCCGCCGAGCATCAGCGAGGCGAACGTGCCGGCAAGGATGACGCCCGCAGCGGCGATCGTCGGTCCGGCGTGCTTGAGCGCCTCGGCCGCCGCCTCCCGGGCGGACTTCCCCCTCCGGGCCTCTTCGCGTAGTCGCGCGATCATCAAGATGTTGTAGTCGGTGCCCAGGGCGACCACGAACAGATAGATGTAGATCGGCAGCATGAAGATCAGGCCGGCGTCGCCCTTGATGTGCTGGAAGAGGATCACGCTCGCACCCAGGGTGGCGGCGAAACCGAGGCCGACCGATGCCATGAGATACAGCGGTGCGACCAGGCTGCGCAGCAGCAGGGCCAGGATCAACATGATGATGATCGCGGCGACCGGGAAGACCACCGAGTAGTCGCGGGCCATCGCGCTCTGCAGGTCGGCGAAGACCGAGCTCGTCCCGCCGACGAGGGCCTCGGCGCCCTTGGGGGCAGCCTCGTGCGCGGCGGTACGGATGGGTCCCTTGACGTCATCGAGCGCGGCGTCGGAGGACGGGTCGTGATCGAGGACGACGTCGAACTTCATCGTCTTGCCGTCGGCGGAGATGCCGGTCTGCCCGGCGGGTGCCTTCGGGTTGGGCGAGGTCACCGAGGCGACACCCTTGGCCGCCTGGAGTTTGGCGGCGAAGGGCGCGATGTCCGCCGTGTCGAGCGGCTTGCCGTCCGTCGAGTGCAGGATCACCGGGGCCGGGTCCGCCGCTCCGGCTGCGAAGTGCGCCTGGTAGGTCTTCGTCGCCTGCGTCGACTCCAGGTTCGACGGCAGGCTGGAGTTGAAGTCGAAGGTCGGATGGAAGCTCAGCGCGAAGATCGCGAGCACCGCGAGGACGGCACCGGACACGATCGCGAACCGGCCCGGGCGGGCGCCGAGCGCCTCACCGATCCGCGTGAACCGGGCCGCCTTGGGCTCGTCCTTCCACTTCTTCGAGGGCCAGAACAGGGCGCGACCGAGCAGCGTCATCACCGCGGGGACGAGGGTGAGCGCGGCGACGAGCGTGGTCGCGACGGCGATGGCCAGGGCGGGCCCGATCGACCGGAACAGGCTCAGTGAGGAGAGCACCAGCGCCATGAAGGACACGATGACCGCGCCACCCGCGGACGCGATCGCCTCGCCGGCGCGTTCCATCGCGCCGACGATCGCGATCTTCGGCTCGTCACCTGCGCGGAGTCGCTCTCGATAGCGGAACAGCAGGAACAAGATGTAGTCGGTGCCGATGCCGTAGAGCACCACCACGAGGATCTGCTCGATGGAACTGTCCGCTTTGAGGTCGAAGGCCTTGTTGGCCATGGCGATCAGGCCGGTGGCGACCTGGGAGACCAGGCCGACGACGACGATCGGCATCAGGCAGATCAGCACGCTGCGGAAGATGATCCCCAGCAGCACGATGATGAGCAGCACGGTCGCGGCACCGACGATCGCGAGGGTCTTCGTGCTGGAGTCCTGGGAGTCGAGGCTCTGCGGCGCGGGGCCGGTCATCTTCAGCTCCATAGCGGAGCCGTGCATCAGGGTCTTGGCGTCCTTGCGGAGTTTCTTCGCGTCGTTGATCGCCTGGGTGTCGTACCCGTTGGCGTTCTTGGCGAGGATGAAGGCGCTCAGCGCCGCCTTGCCGTCCTTGGAGGGCTGCACGCCGATCGCGCTGGTGGGCAGTGCGGTGAACGTCTTGCCGAGCTCGCCGTTGAGCTTGGTGACCACGGTCTTCGCCTGCGTCAGGTCGGTCTCGGTGAGCTTGCCGCCGTCCTTTCGGTCGAAGACGAGGATGGCCCCTGGCGTGGTCGCTCCGGCGAACGCCTCCTGCTGGAGGTTGGCGGCCTTGATCGACTCGTAGTGCTTGGGCAGGAACTCGGACTCGTCGGTGGTCGAGTGCAGACCCGGGGACAAGGCGATGATGACGACGGCCAGGATCACCCAGGCGGCGATGACGTACCACGGGCGACGGGAGGCGATGCGACCAAGGGAAGCGAACATGGCCGCAAACCTATCGGGCCGATGAAACGGGCGCGTACCGAATAAGGGTGGCCGGGCCTCAGAGCCGAGTGAGAATCGCCACGCAGTAGTCGTCGTCGGGT
>DASVMH010000073.1:0-12112 GCA_036384455.1 Marmoricola sp.
AGGGTGATCATCGCGCACAGCAGCGTCGTCATGATCAGCGCGGACGTGCCCGTCCAGTCGCCGCAGTGGTAGCTGCCAGCGGTCTTGACGTGACCGCAGTGGGTGCCGGCGTCGGTGACCAGCCAGTAGGCCGGCGTCACCAGGATCAGGAAGATCGTGGTGATGCCGAAGAGCCAGCTCTCGATCTTCATCAGGCGTCTCCATCCTTCGTCACGGGCTCACCGGTGGTGTCGACCAGCTCGCTGAGGTCGTCGTCCATCTCGATGGCGGCGATCTCCGGGTGGTGCAGGTCGAACGCCGGGGACTCCGACCGGATGCGCGGCAGGCTGTCGAAGTTGTGCCGCGGCGGCGGGCAGCTCGTGGCCCACTCCAGGGAGCGGCCCCAGCCCCACGGGTCGTCGGTGTTGACCATCGGCGCCCGCTTGCTGGTGATGTAGACGTTGTAGAAGAACGGCAGGAACGAGCTGGCGAGGATGAACGCGCCGATCGTCGAGACCTGGTTGAGCGTGGTGAAGCCGTCGCTCGGCAGGTAGTCGGCGTAGCGGCGCGGCATGCCCTCGATGCCCAGCCAGTGCTGCACCAGGAAGGTGGTGTGGAAGCCGATGAACAGCAGCCAGAAGTGGATCTTGCCGAGCCGCTCGTCGAGCATCTTCCCGGTCAGCTTGGGCCACCAGAAGTAGTAGCCGGCGAACATGGCGAAGACGACCGTGCCGAACACCGTGTAGTGGAAGTGCGCCACCACGAAGTAGGAGTCCGAGACGTGGAAGTCCAGCGGCGGGCTCGCCAGGATGATGCCGGTCAGACCACCGAAGAGGAAGGTCGTGAGGAAGCCGATCGACCAGAGCATGGGTGTGTCCATGCGCACTGAGCCGCCCCACATCGTGCCGATCCAGTTGAAGAACTTCACGCCTGTCGGTACGGCGATCAGGAACGTCATGCCGGAGAAGAACGGCAGGTTGACGGCCCCGGTGACGAACATGTGGTGCGCCCACACGGCCACCGAAAGGATCGCGATGCCGAGCGTCGCGCCGACCAGGCCGACGTAGCCGAAGATCGGCTTGCGGCTGAAGACCGGGAGGATCTCGGAGATGATGCCGAAGAACGGCAGGGCGATGATGTAGACCTCGGGGTGCCCGAAGAACCAGAACAGGTGCTGCCACAGGATCGCGCCACAGTGCGAGGTGTCGAACACGTGGGCGCCGAGCTGGCGGTCGGCCTCCAGCGAGAGCAGCGCGCCGGCCAGGATCGGGAACGCGATCAGCACGAGCAGGCTGGTGACCAGGGTGTTCCAGCAGAAGATCGGCATCCGGAACAGCGTCATTCCGGGTGCGCGCATGCAGATGATCGTGGTGATGAAGTTGACCGCGCCGAGGATCGTACCCAGGCCCGCCATCCACAGGCCCATCACCCACAGGTCACCACCGACGCCCGGCGAACGCACGGCATCGGAGAGCGGCGCGTACGCGAACCAGCCGAAGTCTGCGGCACCCTCGGGCGTGAGGAAGCCCGACGCCGCGATCAGGCCACCGAACAGGAACAGCCAGTAGGAGAACATGTTCAGGCGCGGGAACGCGACGTCCGGCGCACCGATCTGCAGCGGCATGATCGCGTTGCCGAACGCGAAGAACAGCGGCGTCGCGAACAGCAACAGCATGATCGTGCCGTGCATCGTGAACAGCTGGTTGTAGGTCTCGTCATTGACGATCTGCTGGCCCGGGAACGCGAGCTCGGAACGGATCAGCAGCGCCATGATGCCGCCGATGATGAACCAGGCGAACGCGGTGACGAAGTAGAGCTTGCCGATCAGCTTGTGGTCGGTCGTGGTCAGGATGCGGACCACGTTCTGTCCGAGCGTCCGCTTCGGGGCGCTCTGCTGAACCGGGTCGGAGACGCTGGTCACTGTTCTCCTCCGTTGTTGTCGGTTTCGAGTCCGGGCTGCAGCGCGACCTCCGAGCCGCCGATCGCCTGGCCCTGGGTCTTGGCCGCCTTATCGAGCTCGGCAAGGTGGGCGGCGTACGCCTCGGGCGTGACGACCTTGACGTTGAAGAGCATCTTCGAGTGGTAGACACCGCACAACTCGGCGCAACGACCCTCGAAGTGGCCGAGGCGGGTCGGGGTGACACCGAAGTGGTTGTCGCGCCCCGGCACCACGTCGAGCTTCATCAGGAAGGACGTGGCCCAGAAGGAGTGGATCACGTCCGGGCTGTAGAGGTGGAACTCGACCTTCTTGCCCAAGGGCAGCCACAGCGTCGGCGGCTGTGCCGTCGTGCCCGGGATCTCGTGGACGACCGCATCGGTGCCGAGCGTGGTCGGAGCCTGTACGAACTGCGGGTCGGGATCGTTGGTGCCCGGCTTGTAGTCCTTGTTGTAGGTCAGGTTGTAGTTGAAGGTCCACGACCACTGCTGGCCGACGACCGTGATGGTCGTGTCGGGGTGTTCGTAGTCGTGGAAGGAGTCGTTCTGCGTCTTCACGGTGAAGAAGAAGAAGGTGATCACCATCATCACCGGCGCGAGCGTGTAGAGGATCTCGATCGGCAGGTGGTAGCGGATCTGGACCGGGACCTCGTCGTCGCTACGTCGGCGGTAGTGGAAGGCGGCGTAGAAGATCAGGCCCCAGACGATGACGCCGGTGATCATGGCGGCGATCCAGGCCCCCTGCCACAGATGCAGGATGTGGTAGGCCTCTTCGCTGCGCGGGGCCGGCATCGCGACGCGCTTCCAGGTTTCCTTGTCGGCGTCGGAGCAGCCGCTGAGCATGAACAGCGACACCACGGCCAACGCGCCCAGGACAACTGTGCGCGGCGCGCGCTTCGGGAGCAGACTCACGAACGAGCCCTTTCTCTTCATTCGCTAGCAGACATTGCGAACCCTACTACCGGCGCGACCCGCGATGGGCCACAGGTCCGCGGTAAGTTCACGGTGTGATCTATCCCCCAGCTCGGGGGTTGGCTCAGAGATGTTTCGCGACGTCGGTCGCGGCGTCGTCGCCGTAGGACGTCCGCACCCGCGCGATGAAGTCCTCGTGGGTGAAGTCGTACTCCTGCGTGCCGACCGTCTCCACGACGTACGCCGCGAGCACGCACCCCACCTGAGCGGCGCGTTCGAGGTCGAGACCCCATGCCGACGCGGCCAGGAAGCCACTGCGGAAGGCGTCGCCGACACCCGTCGGCTCGACCGCCTGCACCCCGGTGACCGCGGCGACCTCGATGGGGTCCTCCCCCCGGCGCAGGATCCGGACGCCATCGGCCCCGAGCGTGGTCACCTGGGTGCCGACGCGGTCGAGGACCTCCTCGGCGCTCCAGCCGGTCTTCTCGGTGATCAGGTGCGACTCGTACTCGTTGGAGAACAAGAACGCGGCCCCGTCCACGAGCTTGCGGATCAGCTCGCCCTCCCCGAAGGCCAACTGCTGGCTGGGGTCGGCGATGAAGCGATAGCCGCGCTGGCGGCACTCCTCGGTGTGCCGCAACATCCCGTCGGGGTCGTCGGCGCCGATGAGCACGTAGTCGGGCTCACCGACGCGCTCGACGATCGGCGCCAGCTCGATCAGCCTGGCCTCGCTCATCGCACCGGGGTAGAACGAGGCGAACTGCGCCATCGTGGTGTCGGTCGTACACACGAACCGGGCGGTGTGCAGCGAGTCCGAGATGCGTACGGATGCACAGTCGACACCGTGGCGCTCGAGCCAGGAGCGGTAGTCGGCGAAGTCCTCGCCGGCGGAGCCGACCAGGACCGGGTTGAGGCCGAGCCTGCCCAGCCCGAAGCACATGTTCGGGGCGACGCCGCCCCGCCGGATCTCCAGGTCCTGGACCAGGAAGGAGACCGAGAGCTTGTCGAGTTGCTCGACGACGAGCGAGTCGGCGAACTTGCCCTGGAAGGACATCAGGTGGTCGGTGGCGATGGAACCCGCGATCAGCAAAGACACGATCGCTGAGACTACCGTCCGGTAGGACTCGGAGTACCGATCGGTAGCCAATAGCGTCGATCCCATGAGTGCTGCCACTTCCCCGGAACGACCTGTCCGCCTCGCCTACGACGACCCTGACGACGCCACCCAGATGGCGAAGAACGCCTCCGCCTGCCGCGCCGAGGCGCACCTCGCTCGCGCGAGTGCGGCACTCGGTGCCGCACGACGTACGGCCGAGGCCGTGCCGGGCGCGGTGCTCCAAGCCCCGCGCAAGGTCACGAGGACCGCGCTGAGCGTCACCGACTCCGCCGCGAAGTTCGCGGGCCGGTTCTTCGAATAGGCCCGAATAACGTACGAGAGCCCCCGGCAGCCTGGCTGCCGGGGGCTCTCGTCTCGAAGACTCAGTGGAAGCTGTCGCCGCAGGCGCAGGAGCCGCTGGCGTTGGGGTTGTCGATGGTGAAGCCCTGCTTCTCGATGGTGTCGACGAAGTCGATGGTGGCGCCGTTGAGGTAGGGCACGCTCATCCGGTCGACGACGACGCCGACGCCGTCGAAGTCGGTGACGACGTCACCGTCGAGCGAGCGCTCGTCGAAGAAGAGCTGGTAGCGCAGGCCGGAGCAGCCGCCGGGCTGGACCGCGATGCGCAACTGCAGGTCGTCACGGCCCTCCTGCTCCAACAGCGCCTTGATCTTGGCGGCGGCGCCGCTGCTCAGGTTGATGCCGTCGGTGCGGTGGGTCTCGGTGGCGGTGTCGCTGACCTGCTCGCTCATCTCTGTCTCCCCGGGGTTAGCCGATGTCTGGGGTCGTCCGTAGCGGACCTACGAACACTTCAATGGTCGCACACAGGTGTCTATTCCCGGGACCAGGTGCGCGCGATCCGCTCGGCCAGATCGGCGAGGGCGGCAGCGGGTTCGGCGAGTGCACGCTCCTCCCCCACGACCTCCACCAGGCTGTATCCCGACTCGACGCCGATCGCCCGCATCTCGCGCGCTCCGATCGAGACCCGTCCCGCGAGCACCACGCACGGCACCAGCGCCTCGGCGGCCAGAGAGGCGACTCCGAAGGGGACCTTGCCCGAACGGGAGGTGACGTCGAACTCCCCCTCGCCGGTCACGACGAGGTCCGCTCCGACGAGCAGGCCCGGCAGGCCGATGGCGTCGGCGACCACCTCGACCCCGGGCGTACGCCTGCCGCCGAGGAGGTAGAGCGCATAGCCGAGCCCTCCGGCAGCGCCGGCACCCTTCGCGTCGGCGAGTTTGCGGTCGGCGAGCTCGGCGAAATGTTGGAGCCACGAGTCGACCGTGACCAGTCGTTCCTCCGCGACACCCTTCTGCGGCCCGAAGGTCTTGGTGGCGCCGACGATGCCCAGGAGGGGGTTCTCGACGTCGGTGGCGACGACGATCTCGACACCGTCGCACAACCGGCGGGCGGGCTCCAGATCGAGCGACGTCACCGCAGCGAGGCCGGCGGCGCCGCCGGTGAGCGACCCCGCATCCGTCCGCGCACCGAGACCCGCGAGCATGCCGGCGCCCGCGTCGTTGGTACCGCTGCCGCCAAGCCCCACGACCACCCGTCGCGCGCCCTCGTCGATCGCCGCACGGATCGCCTCGCCGACCCCCGTACTGGCGGCGATCTCGGGTCGTCGGGCGTCCGCGGCACTCAGATGCAACCCGATCGCCTGGGCGCTCTCGATATAGGCGGTGTCGTCGACGACGAGCACGGTCACCGGTGTCGGGTCGCCGTACGGACCCGAGACGCTCAGCAGTCGCAACTCGCCTCCGAGCGCGGCGTGCAGCACGTCGACGAATCCGGGCCCTCCGTCGGACATGGGCGCGACCACGAGCGCGTCTGCGGGCACCCGGCGTTGCCATCCGGTCGCGATCGCGTCCGCCGCCTCGACGGCGGTCAGCGTGCCCGCGAACTTGTCCGGAGCCACCACCACGCGCATGGCCGGTCACGATAACCCGTGTCGCCCGAAGGGATCGATGCGGCAGCATCAGCATCATGACCGCGGATCCCGGGCTGATCATCCGACCGATGCGCGACGAGGACGTGTCCACCGCGAGCCCGATCACGCAGGCGGCGTTCCGCGAGGTCGACCTCGAGATGGCCCGCCGCTCCGATCCCGAGCCGCCCGAGGCCACGTCGGGGCAGCGCGAGGCGTGGGAGGCCCGCACCCGGCACTTCATCGCCACTGGCGAGGGTGGCTGCTGGGTCGCCGAGATCGACGGTGCGATGGCGGGCTTCGCCGTGTCGTACCGTCGCGACCTGACGTGGATCCTCGCGACGTACGCCGTGCGTCCCGATCTCCAGGGTCGTGGCATCGGCACACCGTTGTTGGCAGCGGCCCTGACGCACTCGAAAGGGTGCCTGCGTGGCATGCTCGCCGCCTCGGACGACCCTCGGGCGCTTCGGCGCTACCGGCTCGCCGGCTTCAGCCTGCACCCGCAGTTGCTCCTCACCGGGGTGGTCGACCGCAGCGCGATCCCGGTGATCGAGCATGTCCGCGCCGGCACTCCGGGCGACTTCGAGCTGATGGACTCGATCGACCGACGCGTGCGCGATTGCGCCCACGGTGTCGACCACGCGGTCCTGAGCATGCTGTACCGACTCGTCGTGACCGACCGGCCCTCCGGCTCGGGATACGCCTACGTCGACGACGGTCGGCCGGTCCTCGTCGCCGCGACCAACCGGCGCACCGCGACCCGGTTGTTGTGGGAGGCGCTGGCGTCGTCGCAACCGGGCGCGGAGGTCTCCTTCGGGCACGTCACCGCGACGAACGAGTGGGCCCTCGACGTCGCGATCGCGGCCCGACTCGCGGTGCGTACGTCCGGCCACCTGGCGCTGCGTGGCATGAAGCCGCCGATGCCGTACATCCACCACGGCTCGTTCCTGTGAGGCGGTCGCCTAGGATTCAGATCAGAGCGAGCCTGTTGAACGGACTCGCCCATCGAGTTGGAGGTGCGTGATGGCGACTGCCGTTCCGGAGAAGCTGCGACCGTTCGTTCCCGAGGTCGAATGGGCGATGATCGCCGACGACATCGAGGCGATCGAGCGACTCAAGGCCGAGCACGACGCGGTCATCCTGGCGCACAACTACATGACGCCGGACATCTTCCACGGTGTCGCTGACATCGCCGGCGACTCGCTCGCCCTGGCCCGCGAGGCGCAGAACGTCACCGCGTCGACGATCGTGCTCGCCGGCGTGCACTTCATGGCGGAGACGGCGAAGCTGCTCAACCCGACGAAGCGGGTGCTGCTGCCGGACCTCCGCTCCGGATGCTCGCTGGCGGCCAGCATCACCCCCGAGGACGTCCTCGAGCTGCGCCGTGAGCACCCGAACGCGCCCGTGGTCACCTATGTGAACACCTCCGCCGCCGTGAAAGCGGTCAGCGACGTGACCTGCACCTCGGGCAACGCGGTGATGATCATCGAGGAGCTCGCCCGCGAGCTCGGCATCGATGAAGTGATCATGATCCCCGACGAGTACCTCGCCGCCAACGTGGCCGCCCAGACCGGCGTACGCCTGATCTCGCACCCCGGCCGCTGCGAGGTGCACGAGCGGTTCACCGCCGCCGACATCGAGGAGATCCGCGCCGACCACCCCGGCGTGGTGGTGCTCTCCCACCCCGAGTGCCCACCCGAGGTGGTCGAGGCCTCCGACTTCTCCGGGTCGACGGCGAAGATGTCGCAGTTCGTCGAGGACAACAACCCGCCGCTGCTCGCCCTGATCACCGAGTGCTCGATGAGCGACAACATCGCCGCGGACCATCCCGACCTCGAGTTCGTACGCCCGTGCAACCTGTGCCCGCACATGAAGCGCAACACGCTCGCGAGCATCCGGGAGTCACTGGAGAAGGGTCAGCACGAGGTCACCGTCGACCCCGAGCTCGCCGAGCCGGCCCGGCGTGCCATCGAGCGCATGCTCGAGATCGGCGACCGCGTCCGCGCGCGCGAGGCCTGAGCTACGCGGTTCGACTCACGTCAGTCCGGGACAGTCCCACAGCGGCAACCAACGGCTGGTGTCGGCCTCGATCGGGACATCACCAGCAACGGCATCGCGGACCTGCCGTTCGAGCAGGGCGTCGCGGGTCTTCGCGGTGCCCTGCTGAGCGAACGGGTAGAACGTGCCCTGCTTGTAGAGGTAGACGAGGCCGAACGGTTGACCGTCGGAGCTGTGGAATCCGACGACCGAGCACAACAGGCTCCCGGCGAACCCCTGGGTCTCGAGATCGGTGTTGAGCGCGTGCAGGTCGGTGACCAGACCGGACACGTCGGTGGGGTCACCGCGCACCACCGACCAGGTGAACCCGAAACCGTCGACCGTGCGCTCGACCTTGCCGACGCCGTCGGACTCGATGATCGCGGTCGCGTCGGCCTGGGTGTCGGCCATCGCCGCCCCCGATGCCGCGCGGTAGCAGACCGAGCCGACGCCGGTCGCCGTTGCGGACATCGCCGACTGCAGGCTGATGGCCGCGCCCGGAACCGCGAACAGGTTGTCGAGGTTCGGTTTCGGCGCGCTCGATCGGCCGCGCAGGACGTCGAAGAAGCCCACGGACTCAGCCTGGGACGGGGCCGTCGGTGCGGCGGCCCAACTCTGCTTGGATCTTCGCGAGCTGGTCGAGGCGCTGTTCCAAAGACGGGTGCGTCGAGGTGATGGTGCGCAGCGAGAGGCCCGCGATCGCCGGCGCGATGAAGAAGGCGTTCATCGGCTGGGTGGCGCGCAGGTCCTGCTGCGGAGTGGCGTCCATCTTGCCGCTGATCTTCTGCAGTGCGGACGCGAGGGCGGCGGGCTTCTGGGTGAGGTACGCCCCCGAGCGGTCCGCGCACAGCTCGCGGTAGCGCGAGAGCATCCGCGTGAGGAAGAAGCTGATCGCGTAGACGACCAGGCTGACCAGCAGAACGACCAGCCAGATCGGCAGGCCGCCGGTGTTGTTGTTGTTATTGCGTCGACCGCCGCCGAACCAGGCGCCGTACTGCGCGCCCCGGGTCAACATGCCGGCGATGATCCCCGCGGAGGACGCGACCGTCATCACCAGCACGTCGCGGTGGGCGACGTGGGAGAGCTCGTGGGCCAGGACGCCCTCGAGCTCCTCGGCGTTGATCGTCTGCAGGATGCCGGTGGTCACACACACGACCGCGCGGTTGGGTGAGCGGCCGGTCGCGAAGGCGTTGGCGACCGGGGTGTCGGCGACCGCTACTCGAGGCTTGGGCATGTCGGCCAGCGCGCACAGCCGGTCGATCATGCCGTGCAACTCCGGCGCCTGCTCGGGCGTGACCTCACGGGCCCCCATCGCCTTCACTGCAACGGTGTCGGAGAAGTACCACTGCCCCCAGGCGATGCCCAGGCCAATGATGCCGATCAGCCACGCGAACTTTGGCAGCAGCGCCATCAGGACGACGACCAGCGCGACGAAGAGCGCCCCGAGCAGGAACATCACCGAGGTCATGCGCAGGGTGAGGCCGGTGTCCTTGATGAAGCGGTTCGCCATCGGTGCCCTCAGCCCGGCAGCAGGCCGTCGTCGTTGAGCATCGCCCGCACCTCGTCGAGGGACGCGTCCTCGGGAGGCAGGATCAGCTCCGAGCCGGCGAGGTTGTCGGCGGCAACGGCGGAGCCTGCGGCGCGTACGCCCTCGATCAGGGTGCCGAGGGCACCTCGGAACGCAGCCTCGTCGCCCGCCTCGACGGCACGCTCGACCGAGGCGTCGAGGTCGTTGAGATTGGCGAGGGCGTCGTCGGGGACGTCGAACTGGCCCTCCCCCATGATCCGGATGATCACGACTGCGCCTCGCCCTCGGCCTGCGGCGCCTGCTCGGGGGTCGCCGCCTCGGCGACGGGCGGAGCAGCCGGCTCGGCCGCACCCAACTCACCGGAGGTCTGGCCGGCCGGAAGCGCCGGGTCGACCTTGGCCTTGAGCGCGGCCAACTCGGTGTCGACGTCGGACTGGGTGCTCATCGCCTGGAGCTCGCGCGAGATGTCGTCGGTGCCGCCGAGGCCGCTGGCGTCGTCGAGTGCGCCCGAGGCGAGCAGCTCGTCGATCGCACCGGCACGGGCCTGCATCTGCTGGGTCTTGTCCTCGGCGCGCTGGATCGCCATCCCGACGTCGCCCATCTCCTCGGAGATGCCCGAGAACGCCTCGTTGATCTGCGTCTGGGCCTGGGCGGCCGTGTAGGTCGCCTTGATGGTCTCCTTCTTCGTGCGGAACGCCTCGACCTTGGCCTCGAGCCGCTTGGAGGCGAGGGTCAGCTTCTCCTCCTCGCCCTGAAGCTGATCGTGTTGCGCGGTCAGATCGGTGATCTGCGCCTGGAGCCCGGACTTGCGCGTCAGCGCCTCGCGGGCGAGGTCCTCGCGGTTCTGGGACAGGGCCTGCTCGGCCTGCTGGGTCAGCTTGGTGGTCTGCGCCTGCAGTTGGCTGATCTGCAGCTCGACCCGTTTGCGACTGGTGGCCACGTCGGCCACACCGCGACGCACCTTCGTGAGCATCTCGATCTGGCGCTGATAGCTGTAGTCGAGGGTCTCGCGGGGATCCTCGGCGCGGTCGAGTGCCTTGTTGGCCTTCGCGCGGAAGATGGTCCCCATCCGCTTCATGATGCTCATGTTCGTACCCGTCTTTCGTCTGTTCCCGTCCAGGGCTTCGCGTCGCACGACGATCACGCTCAACGATCCCTCTCAACTTAGCCGACAGGGTGGAGAAGATAGGCTCTGGACGCCGGGCGGAACGGACCGACCCGCCCTGACCACCCATCTCGCACACAGCAAAGGCTCCTCGTTGTTCGGACGCACCAAGCAGGATCAGACCCCCGAGGCCGCCCGGGCGGTGGACGAGTCCCACGCGAGCAGCGAGGAGAAGAAGGGTCGGCCGACACCGAAACGCAAGGACGCCGAGGCCGCCGCACGTGAGCGCGCGCGCATGGGCCTGGATGAGAAGGCGGCACGCAAGGTTCTTCGCGAGCGTCGGATGAACGAGACCCGCAAGATGCGTGAGGCGCTGAAGGGCGGCGACGAGAAGAACCTCCCGGCCCGCGACCAGGGTCAGGTGAAGCGGTTCGTCCGTGACTACGTCGACTCGCGACTGTGCATCGCCGAATTCCTGCTCGTCGCGCTGGTCGTCACCATGTTCTTGACCTACCGCAAGGACACCCAGGCGTTGGGCACGTCGCTGCAGATGGTCGTCGTCGTGCTCACACTCATCGACACGGGTTGGTTGCTGTTCCGGCTGCGCAGGGCGATCCGCAAGCAGTTCCCGGGCGAGTCGCTGCGCGGCGTCAACGGCTATGCCGTCATGCGCGTGCTGCAGATGCGGTTCATGCGACTGCCCAAGCCCAAGGTCGGGCTCGGCGGCAGGCCGAAGTAGCAGCTACTCGGGTCGCAACGACATCGGCCCGTAGACCTCGCGCTCGCCCTCGAAGAGGGTCACCGCATCAGCCCCGGAGTCGACGAGTTCCTCCCAGGCCTCTCCGAGCCATGACTCGGCGTCGCCTCGCGTCGGGAAGTCCTGACGATCCTCGGGTGCGACCTCGGCACCGTCCGTGTCGCTCGCGCGCCACCACCAGCCAGTCGGCATCTCGCTCATGACTCCTTGACCTCCGGTTGTACGAACGGCGGCTTGGTGAGCACGAACGGCTCGCCCTTGCCGCGGATGTCGACCTGGACCTCGGTGCCCGTCGCCAGTGCCTTGTCGACCAACGCGAGCGCGATGCCCTTGCGCAGGGTCGGCGAGAAGGTGCCCGACGTGATCTCCCCGACCTCAGCCTCGCCGTCGCGTACGGCCATGCCGGGTCGCGGGATCCCACGACCGCTCGCCAGCAGCCCCCGCAGCACCCGCGGGATGCCCGCCTGCTTCTGTTCGAGCAGCACCTCGCGACCCCAGAACGCCGGCTTGTCCCAGCCGACCGCCCACCCGGTCAGCGCCATGCTCGGCGTGATCGACGGGCCGAGGTCGTGGCCGTGCAAGGGGTAGCCCATCTCGGTGCGCAGCGTGTCCCGGGCACCGAGCCCGCACGGGAGGATGTCGTACTGCTCACCAGCGGCCAGGGTCGCGCGCCACAGCGGCACCGCGACCTCGTTGGGTGCGATCAGCTCGTATCCGCGCTCGCCGGTGTAGCCGCTGCGGCACACGACCACGTCGTGCCCGTCGCACGGCGCCTGCGCGTACGACATGTACTCGTGGCCGGTCGGGAGCCCGAGCCCCTGCAGCACCTCGCGACC
>DASVMH010000074.1:0-3357 GCA_036384455.1 Marmoricola sp.
CCGGCACGGATCGCGGCCACGACCGCCGCGACCCGGGCGACCCCGCGCACCCGCTCGGCTCCTCGGGCCGCTCGCGGCGTACGCGCGCGGTGGTGCAACGGCGCCGCAACTCTCACCGTGCCGTCGGCAGCCTCGATGACCGGGGCCATCCCGATCTCGCGCAGTTTCGGCAGCAGCTGCCCCAACGGCGTCTCGGAGACCACCACCGTCGGCGCGATCCTGCGCAGCCCGAGCGCCTCGGCCTCCGCATGGTGCATCAGTGATGTCAGCGCGACCTCGTCGTCGGAGCGCAGGAACGCCTCGGCCGCGCCGGCACGAACGACGCCGAAACGACGGGACACGTCGTCGACGAGGTACGTCAGCGACTGGGGGATCGGAGTGCGCGAGACCGAGGCGAGGAAGTCGTGCACCTCGGCGGCCGACCAACCGGAGTCGAAGGCGCGTCGTACGGACGTCGCGGTGAAGCGGTACACGGTCGCGCCACCCCGTGACTCGACGTCGGCCAACAGCGCGACCTGACGCGCGAGGGTGGACGCCAGCGGACCCGGGGCGACCGCCGTCAGATCAGCCTGGATCAGCAGGTGGTCGACCGGTGCGGGCAGCGCTGACTCGAGTGCGGCTGCGGCGTCGCCGTCGGTGGCGAGCGCTCGGCCGAAGGACGACAGCGCACCCCGCGCGATGACGCCCAGAGTCGCCGCCTCGGAGAGCACGGTGGCGAGTTCGCCCTCAGGCGCATGCGCGCGCCGCGGCCGGCGCCAGCGCAGCCGGTCGATCAGACTCGCCGTGCCCGTCCCGGCTGCGAGAGCGTGCCCGCTCGGGATCGTCGCCAGCTCGGTGAGCACCTCGGCGCGCAGCGCGGGCAACCACCCTGCGTCGGCACCCTCGCTGAGGGCGTTGACCGGACCGGTGCTGTCGCGGGTGCCGACCGTGGAGGCCCGACGGGGCATCCTGCGCCAGCCCTCCGCAAGAGTGGTGGCCCGGTCGGCGGCCGACGATGCCAGCCAGGAGTCGAAGCGATCGGTCGGCAGCCAGGCGGTGGCAACCTCGTCGGTGCTGCCGATCGCGATCAGGTCCGCTGCGGCGGCGACCTCGATGACGAGCGCGGTCAACGATTGATCGCACTGCAGGAGCGACGTCGCGGTGCGCAGATCACGCACACCGAGGCCGCCGGCACGCAGGGCGGCGGGGGGAGCGGCGCCCCAGGCCTCGAGGAGCACCTCGGCGCGGTGGCTGAACTCCGCGGCGGCACCCGCGGCGATCCGGTCGACGACGCCGGCATCGACGTCGCTCAGTGCGAGGTCGGGGATCTCGTCCGCGGGCGTACGGGTGGAGCGGCCGCAGCGCAGCGCCAGCCGGACGCTCCACGGGATGCGTACGCGCCGGGCGTCGATCACCACCAGCAGTCCGCGCGCGAGGAGGTGTTCGACCGGAGTGCGCGCCGACTCACGGGTGGGCCGGTCCGGGACGGCCTCGAGGGTGCCGTCGGAGTCGGTGGCGTCGAGATGGTCGAGCATCGCCCGAGACGCCGGGTCGAGCTCGTCGAGCAACGCCGGGATCTGCGCGGGTTCGGGGCCGGCGGCGATGCCGATCAGCTCGACGACGGTCGTGACCGTCCGCAGACCGCGACCGTCGTCCCAGATCAGCAGCAGGCCGACGAGCCGCTCGATCGTCGGGCCCGGATCGGAGACGGCCACGAGTGCCCCCAGGGCTTCGGGGCGGACGGGGCCGACGCTCGCGATCGCCTCCAACACGACGAGCTCGGTCCGGTCGAGCCGGTCGATCGCCCGGAGCACCGAGGCTCGCGTCGACGCCCGTGCCGCCAGTTGGGCGGAGTCTCCCGGCGCCGGAGCGGCGAGATCGGGCCGCTCCGCGAGCAGCGCGGCGACGCGCTCGTCCGGCCAACCACGCAGCTGGTCGGCGAGGGTGCGCGACGCGGAAGTGCCCATCCGCACAAGTCTAGGGAAGGGGCCGTAACGGCTGACCCAATCCGCCGATTCGGGCGACGTTCACGGACGCCGGGCCGTGCCTCGGCACAGAGTCGTGTAGATCCCATCCACCTGGTGAACGGGATCTACACGACTTCGGGGTGGGATCCATGCCCGACGCCTAGAGCGCCGGCTCACGCGGGGGTACGTTGCGATCATGGAGTCCTACGCCGCCGGAGAGACCGACCGCCCGCTGCTCGAGGAGACCATCGGGGCGAATTTCGAGCGCACCGTCGCCGCCCACAGCTCGCGCGAGGCCCTCGTCGAGTGCGCCACCGATCGCCGGTGGACCTACGCCGAGCTCGATGCCGACGTCAACGCGATGGCACGCGGCCTGCTCGGTGCCGGGATCGGCAAGGGCGATCGGGTCGGGATCTGGGCGCCCAACTGCGCCGAGTGGACGATCACGCAGTACGCCACCGCGAAGATCGGGGCCATCCTCGTCAACGTCAACCCGTCCTACCGGACCCACGAGCTGGCGTACGCCGTGAACCAGTCGGGCCTGCGGATGCTGGTCAGCGCGGAGTCGTTCAAGACCAGCGACTACCGGAGCATGGTCGAGGAGACGGCAGGGGAGTGTCCCGACCTCGAGAGCACGGTGTTCATCGGAACCGCGGACTGGGACGCGCTCGTCGCCCAGGGTGCGGAGCTGCCCGATGACGCGGTGGCGAGCGTCCTGGCGGGGCTGAGCGCCGACGAGCCGATCAACATCCAGTACACGTCCGGCACCACCGGCTATCCCAAGGGCGCCACCCTGAGTCACCGCAACATCCTCAACAACGGCTACTTCGTCACCGAGCTGATGGGCTTCACCGAGGAGGATCGGCTGTGCATCCCGGTGCCCTTCTACCACTGCTTCGGGATGGTGATGGGCAACCTCGGCAGCACCAGCCACGGCACCACCATGGTGATCCCCGCGCCCGGCTTCGACCCCGAGCTCACGATGGATGCGATCGAGGCCGAGCGGTGCACCGGCGTCTACGGCGTGCCGACGATGTTCATCGCGATGCAGAATTCGCCCTCGTTCGCCGGGCGCGACTTCTCCAGTCTGCGCACGGGTTGCATGGCGGGGTCGTTGTGCCCGGTCGACGCGATGAAGCACTGCATCGATGACATGAACATGAGCGAGGTCTGCATCGCGTACGGCATGACGGAGACCTCCCCGGTGTCGACGCAGACCCGCGTCGACGACGACCTCGACCGGCGCACCGCCACCGTGGGCCGGGTGCACCCGCACGTCGAGGTCAAGGTCGTCGACCCCGCGACCGGGGAGACCGTCGAGCGCGGGGAGGCCGGGGAGTTCTGCACGAAGGGTTACTCCGTGATGCTGGGCTACTGGAACGAGGAGGCGAAGACCAAGGAGGCCGTCGAC
>DASVMH010000075.1:0-6573 GCA_036384455.1 Marmoricola sp.
CCTTCGTGGGACTTCGTGGGCGGCCTCGTGGCCGCACGGGTGCGCTCCCCGGACCGAGTGTAGGGCGAAACCGGTGCTGTCGGCGCCTATCGGTGGATGCAGTTCAGCGACCGAACTCGAGCAGCAGCAGCGCGAGGACCGCACGGGGCAGTTGCCGCCACCTCAGCATCACGTGACGCTGCTGGTCGAAGGCGTGGAACTTGCGCAGGTAGCGGTAGAGCCGCTCGACCTTGATCAGCGGGTCGAGCACGTGCACGAGCCGGTAGCCGACCGCGCCGAACGCGCCGCGAGGTCCGGCGAAGAGCTCGGGGAACGGTGCGAAGGCGAGCGAGACCCGCAGGAAGCCGTTGGCCGCGGCCCACTCGACCGCCTCGGCGATCAACCGCTCGTCGACACCGTTGGGAGCGTCGAGCGCGCGCACCGGCACGTCGAGCGAGAGGTCCTTCTGGCCGGCGCGCAGATAGCGCTGGCAGGCGACCATGCGGCCATCGGCGTCGCGGGCGACCAGGATCAACGAGTCGGGCTGGTCCCCGGCGAAGGGCCGGCCGAGGGTCATCGAGAAGCCGCGAGCATTGTCCTTGCCGCTCGCCTTGAGGAGGCCGCGCAGCTCCAGGCGGACGGACGCGGGCACGTCGGCCTCGGCGTAGGTCTCGACGCGTACGCCGAGGTTGTGGCTGCGGCTGACCGCCTGGCGCAGGTTGCGAAAGCGCCTCCCGACAAGGGCGAAGTCAGTGGGGCGCAGCACCACATCGCGGCCGATCGCGAGCCCGGAGAGCCCTTTCTCGCGCCACAGCTCCGCGGCGCGTTCGCCGGCACCGAGCACCGCGAGGCCGTGGCCGTGCGTGTCGGCATAAGCGGCGAGGTTGTCGACCGCGGAGGCCCACGAGAGCGGATCACCGACAGGGTCCCCGCCGACCACGATCAGCCCACAGCGCTTCCGGAATCCGACCGCGGCACGACCGTCATCCGAGAGGATGTGCTGCTTGTCGGGGCGCAGGGCGAACGGCGCGAGCGGGTCGTCGACGCTGAGCGCGACGAGCTCCCGGACGTCCTCCGCGGGCACAGGCATTGGTGTGGACACGTACTCCATTGTCCCGCCTCGTCCACCTGTTTTGGTTGACCC
This sequence comes from Marmoricola sp., assembly GCA_036384455.1. Lineage (GTDB taxonomy): Bacteria > Actinomycetota > Actinomycetes > Propionibacteriales > Nocardioidaceae > Marmoricola. The sequence continues at coordinate 1,124 of DASVMH010000075.1, forward strand.
TCGCCACCAAGTGCGACGCGACTCACATTTCGTGCCGGCCGCTGAGCGTGGATCTATCCTCCGAACATGCCTGAGATCTTGGAGTTCGAGGAGTACGGGGACGGCATCGGGGCGGCCTGGATGGTGCTCCGCGAGCATTCCAATCGGGCCCCTCGTGACGCCCCGGTGCCCACCTGTCCGGACTGGACGATGGCTGATCTGGTCGCCCACCAGGGCACCGTCCACCGGTGGGCGGCGGCCAATCTGCGGGGGACGCCGATGGACGAGGTCGACACCGAGGCCATGGAGGCCGAGGGTCTGGCCGCGGTCGATCAGGGCGAGTGGTTCGACGAGGGTGCCAAGGCGCTGCTGCAGGCGCTCGTGGACGCTCCGGACGACCTCGCCGCGACGTTCTTCCTCGTCGACGCACCGCCCGCGAAGTTCGCGTGGGCGCGCCGGCAGTGCCACGAGACCTCCATCCATGCTGTCGACGCGATGTCGGTCTCGCTGGGCCGGGCCCCGCTCGCGGCCGAGACCTGGCTGAGCCCGAGGGTGGCCGCCGACGGGATCGACGAACTGCTCACCGGGTTCGTGCCGAGGCCGCACCAGAAGGTGCGCGCCGAACAACCCTGCACGGTCGTGGTGGAGGCCACCGATGTCGGCCGGGCATGGACGATGACGATCGGTCCGGACCCGGTCGTGACGACCCGCGAGCGGGTCGCGGACCCGGACACCGTGCTCTCCGGCACCGCGACTCAGCTCTATCTGGGCCTGTGGAACCGCGGTGACGAATTCGCTGTCACCGGCGCCGACTTCCTTCGTCTCTGGCGCGACCGGATGACCGTCAGGTGGGCATGAGCAGAAATCCGGCCGGTCGATACACCCGACCGGGACCTCTCGGGCGTCGTACGTGGTGAAAGGAGGCCGCCGTGGCCCGCACCATCGATGAGGACGCCTTCCACGACTTCGTGGTCAGCCGTTCCCCGGCGCTGCTGCGCACGGCGTACCTCCTGACCGGAGACGCCCACCTCGCGGAGGACCTCGTGCAGACGGCATTGTTCAAGACCGCCAAGTCGTGGCGGCGCATCCGGGGCAACCCGGAGGCCTATACGCGCCGGGTGCTCTACAACGAGAACGTCTCGCGCTGGCGCCGCACGCGGAACCAACGGGAGACGGTGCTCGACGAGCAGACCTCCGAAACGGCGCTGCGTCGCGACGTGACGCCGGCCGATCCCGACCTCGCGATCTCCCTCGAACGGGCGTTGGCCGAGTTGACGCCGCGACAGCGCGCCCTGCTGGTGCTGCGCTTCTACGAGGACATGACGGAGACCCAGACGGCGGCTGCGCTCGGGATCAGCCCGAGCACGGTCAAGACCAGCACCCGGCAGGCGCTGGCGCGACTGCGCCAGATCGCGCCGCACCTGGGCGAGCTGACGGAGGTGCGCTCATGACCGAGGAACTGCGCGACCTGATGGAGCGCGTCGCCGCGCACGCCCCCGGAGGGGTCGACGACCAGGATCTGTGGGCCCGCGCCCGGCGCTCGCGGCGTCGCGAGCTGGTCATCGCACCGATCGCGGCGATCGCCGTGGTGGCCCTCGTCGTCGGGGTAGTCATCGGCGCGGTCGGCGGGCTGCACAGCTCGACGGTCGAGCCGGCCGCACCGACGCACCGCCACGGTGCCGCCGAGGTGCCGTCGCGGATCTACGCGATGCCCGAGTCGGCCGGGGCGGTCACCACGGATCTCGCGCTGGGCACGCTTGCGGCGGTCTACCTCCCTGCCGGCCAGAGCCGGCCCGTGGCGGTCAGCGCCGTGACCGGCGCCTACCACCGACTGGCGCTGCCGGGGTTCGCCGACGGTGGAGCCCGTTCGTTCGCCCTGTCTCCCGACGGCACCGCTCTGGCGTACGCGTGGCGGGCGAAGGTGCCGAAGAAGTCCCAGACGAAGGCGGTGCCGAGCGGGATCGCGGTCGTCGAGCTCGACGACGGATATCTCACGCGCTACCGCTTCGACCAGGGCAAGGGCGTCCAGGTCACCATGCCGGCCTGGTCACCGAACGGCCGCTGGCTCGCCTTCGACTACGGCGTGGCCAGCAAGCTCACCGCGGGCGGCGCGACGTACGGCGCCTGGCGGGTCGGCCTGATGGACACCAACGCGAGCACCGCTGACGCCGGGGTCGCCAACCCGGGCGATGCGCTGCTCACCATGCCCGGACGCATCGGCTCCACGAATTCCGCGGTGGGGGTCACGAACGACGGCACCGTGATCGCCACGGCATATGACGTCCGATTGTGGAATCCGGAACAGAAGATGCGTCGGTTCGACCTCCCCGAGCCGTACCGCAACGGGAAGTTCGCGCGCGCCGCCACGGGGCTACTGCCCAGCGCCGATGGTCAGCACGTCGTGATCACCCTGGGCGCGGCGCAGTCGCCGTACGTCCTCGATGCGGCCTCGGGGCAGATGCAGCTGCTCTCCGGTCTCTCCAAGGCGACCTACACCGCGTTCGGTTGGGTCGGCGACTCGATCGCGGGGACCTACGACTCCGCGGCTGACCGGATCGACCTCGAGCTGTGGCCGCCCACGGGTAAGGAGCAGGTGGTCGGCAGCATCGACCAGGACGCCACCCGCGACCTGAGCATCGCGACCGGCCTGATGGATGCGCACCGGCCGACCGCGTCCTTCCCCGCACCGTCATGGGCGCCCTCGGGCCACCCGTGGCTGCCGTGGGCGCTGGGTGGCGCGGGCGTGGTCGTGCTGGCCGGGCTGGTGCTGATCGTCCGGAGGCGGCTGGGCTGAATCCCAGCCGGCGGTCAGCCCTCCTTGTGGGGGATGACGACGGTGTGCATGATCTTGTCCGCGAACGTCTGACGCTTGGCGTCCCACAGCGGCCACAGGTAGCCGATGTAGCAGGAGATGCTGTCGAGGAAGTGCACCAGCTGGCGCACGAACGTCATCAGGGCACCGATCGGCCGGCCGGTCTGCTCGTCGATCACCTGGATGCCGATCCACTTCTTGCCGAGGCTCGCTCCGGTGCGACCCTGACGGAAGATCTGGTTCCAGATGGAGAACGCGACGATCGCGACGTATCCGAGGATCACGATCACGAGCCCGACGGCGCTCGCGCCGGTCATGTGGTCGTGTTCGACGCCGGTGGCGTCGTAGGTCTTGTCGACGCCGGCGCCGATGATCGCGCCGCCGATGACCACCACGATGTAGAACGGCGCCAGGATCAGCGCATCGAGCAGGGTCGCGCCGACACGCTGGCCCCAGTGCGCGTACGGGGACGCGCCGTACGCCGGCTCGGAGCCGTACGCGGGCGGCTGACCGTAGGCCGGGGGCTGTCCATACGCCTGGGGCTGACCGTACGCCGGCGGCTGACCGTAGGCCGGAGGTGCCTGGCCGGCGTCCGCGGGGTAGCTCGGCGGCTGGTCGCTGCCGCTGCCGGGGTACGCCGGGGGAGGCGTCGGATAGGCAGGCGGCTCCGCGGGGGTCTGGCCCTCGGGCTGTTCCGGCGGGGTGGGTGCGTCGGTCATGGGCGAAGCGTAACCATGTGGACGGCGGCCAAACGTGCGGCGACCAGCGTTCGGGCCTGACATCTACAAGCAGTCTTGACTGTTTGTTTGTTTGCAGGCACCCTGTCCCGGTGACCACCACCCGCGTCCCGCAGGAGGAGCGCACGCGCGTGATGCGCCAGCGCCTCCTCGAGGCGACGGTGGAGTGCCTGGTCGAGTACGGCTTCGCGGGCACCTCGACCACCATCGTGTCGGAGCGGGCGGGGGTCTCCCGCGGCGCGCAGTTGCACCATTTCCCCACCAAGAACGACCTGGTGTTCGCGGCGGTCGAGCACCTGAGCGTGGCACGTGCCGCCGACCTCGACGCCGCCGTCGAGCGGCTGCCCAACGGCAAGCAGCGCACGTACGCCGTGCTGGACATGCTCGCCGACCACTTCACCTCGCCGGTCTTCACCGCGGCACTGGAACTCTGGGTCGCCGCACGGACCGACGACGCGTTGCGCGAGGCGCTGGGTCCGCTCGAGCAGCGGGTCGGGCGCGAGACGCATCGCCTCACCGTGCACCTGCTCGGCATCGACGAGTCGAGGCCGGGCAACCGCGAGTTGGTGCAAGGCACCCTCGACCTGGTCCGTGGACTCGGACTGGCCAACACGATCAGTGACGACCGTGCTCGTCGTCGACGCATCCTCAAGCGTTGGGCCGACGTGCTCGAGAAGGAGTTGCGATGAGCTCTGGGAATCCCGTGCTGGAAGGCGTCCTCGCCGACCTGACCGCAGAGGGCGACCAACTCGAGGACATGGTCGTCGGGTTGGGTGCGGAGAAGTGGCGTACGCCCACGCCTGCCGCGGGCTGGGACATCGCGACCCAGATCGCACACCTCGCCTGGACCGATGAGGTCGCGGTCCTCGCCGCGACCGACAAGGAAGGATGGGACGCCGTCGTGCTCGAGGCGATGGCCGACCCGACGGGGTTCGTCGACGAGAAGGCGCTGTCCGGTGGAGCCGTGGCGCCCAGCGAGTTGCTCGCCCGGTGGCGCGCTGCCCGGCCTGCACTCGCGACCGCGCTGCGTGGATTCCCTGCCGGGGAGAAGCTCCCCTGGTTCGGGCCACCGATGAGCCCGACATCGATGGCGACCGCACGCTTCATGGAGACGTGGGCGCACTCGTTGGACGTCGCCGACACCTTGGGGATCGCGGCGGCGCCGACCGACCGGATCAAGCACGTCGCTCACATCGGCGTGCGCACCAGGAACTTCGCGTTCATCAACAATCAACTGGAGCCGCCGACGGAGGAGTTCCGGGTCTCACTGACCGCGCCGTCAGGGGCGGTGTGGGAGTGGGGGCCCGAGGACGCGACCCAGTCGGTGAGCGGGCCGGCGTACGACTTCTGCCTGCGCGTCACCCAGCGCCGCCACCCCGATGACCTCGCCCTGGTCGCTGTCGGTGCGGACGCCGCGAAGTGGCTGCAGATCGCCCAGGCCTTCGCCGGGCCGCCGGGAACCGGACGGGAGCCGAGCGCATGATCAGGGTCGGCAACTGCAGCGGCTTCTACGGCGACCGGCTCTCCGCGATGCGGGAGATGCTCTCGGGCGGGGAGTTGGACTACCTCACCGGCGACTACCTCGCCGAGCTGACGATGCTGATCCTCGGCAAGGACCAGCTCCGCGATCCGTCGCTGGGCTACGCCCGCACCTTCGTCACCCAGGTCGAGGAGTGCCTCGGCCTGGCGTTGGAGAAGGGCGTGCGGATCGTCGCCAACGCCGGCGGACTCAACCCGGCGGGCCTGGCCGCTCGGCTGGGCGAGGTGGCGACCGGGCTCGGCCTGTCGCCGAGGATCGCCTGGGTCGAGGGCGACAACCTCGCGCCGCGCGCGGCTTCATTGGGATTCGAGGGCGCCCTGACCGCGAACGCGTACCTCGGCGCCTTCGGGATCGCCTCGGCCCTTCGCGAGGGCGCGGACAT
>DASVMH010000076.1:0-5017 GCA_036384455.1 Marmoricola sp.
CGTGGGCCTCGGCGTAACCGAGGGAGACCAGCTTCTTGGGCACGCTGATGAACTGCCGTTCGGCTCGGGGCCAGAACCAGTAGAGCGACCGCCCGGCCTGCTTGGCCAGTTCGTAGCTCGTCCAGGGCCGTGGCCAGTCCTCGATGGCGAGCAGCCCGAGCACGCTCGCCGACGTCGCGTTGAGGCCGTTCGCCGGACTCGTCTCCATACGCCCATCCTCCCGTGATTCGAGATCAGCATGCACCATGAACTTGACATCATGCAATTTGCAGTAATTATGGACGCCATGCAGGAACACGGGTGCAGGAACGTGCTCATCGTCATCGCCCACCCCGACGACGAGAGCTTCGGGTGTGGTGCGCTGATCGCTGCCGAGGCGGCAGCCCGCGCACGCGTGGTCGTGTGCTGTGCCAGCCGCGGAGAGCTGGGCGAGGACGTGTCCGGGCGGTATCAGACCCGGGACGCCCTGGGCGTCGCACGTGAGGCGGAGTTGCGGGAGGCGGCTGAGGTCCTCGGGGTCGCGGAGGTCGAGCTCCTGGGACTCACTGACTCCGGCAGGGACGGCGATCCCGAGCCGGGGTCGATCGTCGCCGAGCCGTCGCGTCTGTGTGCGCTCGTCTCCGAGGTCATGGTGCGGCACCGGCCCGATGTCGTCGTGACGCTCGACCCGACCGGCTCCGATGGCCACCGCGACCACGCCGCGGTCGGGAGGGCCACGACGGTGGCGTTCGACGACGTTGTCGACTGGCCCGCCGCTCTCTACCACTGGTGCCTGCCGCACTCGCTCATGGACGCCTGGTCGCGTGAGATCGCCGCCGCGGAGCCGGACAGCGTCTACCTCGGCACTGAGCTGGGTCGAGCCGACGCCGACGTGACCACCGTCCTCGACGGCGCCGCCGTGCTCGACGTCGTGCACCGTGCGGTGGCGGCACACCGCACCCAGGCGAGCCCGTACGCCGCGGTCAATGCCGGTCTGGCCGAGAGGTTCATGCGCTTCGACCATCTGGTCCGCCAGCAGCCCGCCTGGGACGGTGGCCCGGCCGAGGACCGATTGCGATGAGGTACCTCGCCTCCGTCGCGGTCGCCGCGACGATCATGCTCGCGCTGCCGACCGCGGGCGCTGTCGCGGGTGCGGGCACCACCGATCACCGAGCGGCCGTACGCGCCGACGGTGCCGGCAGCCTGGTGTTCATCCGTAACGGCGACGTGTGGATCAGCCGTCCCGACGGCACCGGAGCACGGGCGCTGACCCGCGACGGCACGGGGAAGGACGCCTACCGCACTCCGACGCAGGACGACCACGGGCACATCTACGCCTTGCGCGGCCATGGCGCGAACGCCGCGGTCAGCCGACTCGACCAGCAGGGCCGGCTGCTGAAGCGCTACCGCGTGCCGATCGCATCGCTCGGCCCCGACTTCGTGAGTGTCTCGCCGGACGGGAAGAAGCTGGCCTACGAGACGATGTTCGCGGCGAGCGACTGCAGCTTCACGCCGTGCCACACGTTCTTCCAGCATGCCGTGGAGTACGCCGATGCGGAGACCGGCAAGGCGCTGCGTGGTGCCCACGAGGTGCAGGACGCGGACTTCGCGAGTTGGGCCGGCAACGGGCGCACCGTGCTCCAGACCCGCAGCCTCAACGTGGTCGCGCTGCATCGCCCCGCCGAGAAGCGAGCGATCGAGTGGTTCGCGTCCTGCCTGTCCTACCAGGAGGGCTGCGGCGAGACCGACACGTTCAACTTCTCGCCGTCGGTCAACCGGCAGGGCACCCGGTTCGCGACCTCACGACTCGATGACAAGAACGGCGCCCAGCAGGCGTACCTGTTGGTGTACGCCACCAAGGGCGCGACCACGGGCAACCCGCCCGCCCTGCCCGGAGCCGGCTGTGGGCATCCTGCGGCGGCGCCCACCGCCGACCTCCCGGGGCGCACCGACCTGACCATCTCCGCGCCGAGCTTCTCGCCCGCGGGTCGCAGCGTCGTGTTCGCCCAACGCATGGGAAAGGCCTGGAACACCCGCGTCTACACCCCGGTCATCGGCGACTGCGCCGCCTCCGACCCGGTCACCGTGGTGCGCAACGCCGGTGAGCCGCATTGGAGCGCGGCACCGCTGGCGCGACCGAAGCTGATCTGGACCCGGGCGGCGCACCCGAAGCTCACCGGCAAGGCGAAGCCCGGCCGGATGCTGCGCCCGGCAATGAGCGTCAAGGCGATTCGCAACGGGTTCCGGCCCACCGCCTCGAAGGTCCGCTTCCAGTGGCTGCGCAACGGTCACGCGATCAAGCACGCCACGAAGGCGAAGTACCGGATCCGGAAGGCCGACCGGTACAAGCGGATCAAGGTCCGCGTCACCGCCACCCGCAAGGGCCTGATCAAGGCCGTCGTGACCACCCGCGCCGTGCGGGTCAGATGAGAGGAAGCCCCATGACGAGATCGATCCGGACCGCCGCTGGTGCGGCCGTCGGCGCCGTGATCGCGGCGCTGGTCGTGGTGCTCCCGGCACCACTCGCGCACGCGGCCACGACGTACACGTGGACCCAGGGATACGACGGCGCGGGAGACCCCGTTCCCGGTGCCGATCACGTCAGTTGGTCCGACCCCGACAACTGGTCGCCCAGCGGTGTTCCCGGAGCCGGTGACAGCGTGCTGCTCACCAGCGCGCACGGCTACGACGGCACCCACCGGACCACCACGCTGACGGTCCCGGCGCACACCTCACTGACCGATCTCACGATCAGCGAGGTTCCCGATGCGACGGTCTACCTCCAGGGTGAGCCGCTGACCGTGACCGGTTCCTTCGACTGGACCGGTGGACGGATCCACACTCCCGTGACCATCGCCGGCTCCGGACGCGTCGGCCCGGGCACGGCCACGTACCTCGGAACCAGCGATGCCGTGCGCTACGGCATGCTCGACGTCACCGGCACGCTCCTCCTCGACGGCATCGGGGCCGGCGACGGCGCGCGGCTCACGGTCGCGCCGGACCCCGGCGGCGATCTCGACGGGATCCGGGTCGCCAAGGGCGCCGTCCTGCGTGCGCGGGGCACCAATCTGGTGGCAGGCACAGGCTGTTGCGTCGACCCGGCGAACATCGTTGTCGGCGGCCGCCTGGACGTGACCGGACGGACGACGTTCCACGATGTCGAACTCGACCTACGCGGCACCACGAAGGTCGCTCGGGGGGCCACCCTCGCCAGCACCGGCGGACCGGCCAGACTCGGCGCGAACGCGCGGTACGCGGGCGGAGGCACCGTGGACTTCACCGACACCGCGTCGATCGCCGCCCACCCCGACAAGGAGCCGGTCCCCGGTGGCAACCTGATGCGAGGCACGGGCCTGCTCAGCGACCAGACCCGGATCCACTTCGGGACCGGTGCGATCCTCAGCGGTGTCGGCGGTTTTGCCGGAAGGGGGATCGTCGACGTCTCCTCGCCGGCCAACGGCGCCAACCGGAGCGCGGCCATCGTCGGCGACCTGACCATCGGCGCCGGCACCAGCCTGCGACTGGGTGGGAAGGTCCCCTCCCGTACGTCGGTCTTCAATGAGACGCTACGCGGCTATCACCCCGTCCTGAGGATCAAGGGAGCCGCGATCCTGGGCAGGGGCAGCAGGTTCACCACCGGCGCCGGCACGCTCACCACGGTCATGAAGGGTGGCCGTCTCGACCTCGCGCCCGGCTCGGTCTGGGGCGAGGGCGCCTGTTGCGTCGCCCCGGCCCGGCTCACCGTCGCCGGCGGAGGCACGTTGGCGCTCATCGGTGGCAGCGGCGCCATGGCGCGGGTCACCAGAACGGATCTTCGTCTGCAGGGCACGCTGTCCCTCGCCGCCGGCAAGCGGCTGGTCGCCCAGGGCCATCCGGCCCGGGTCGGCGGGACGCTGAAGGTGATCGGCCGGACCGCGCCAGGTAAGAACCGCTCGGTCCTGACCGCACCGAAGATCACCGGCACGTTCGGGTGCGTGCAGCCCTCCGGGCAGGTGGCGGTGTCCGGGCCGCGCGCGGTGACGATCACCGGCATCCAGGGAAAGACGGCCGCATGTGTCTCCGCAACCGGTAAGAAGCTCGCGACGAAGACCCTCAAGCCGCACAAGACCGTCAAGATCACGGTGGTCAACGGCGTGGCGAAGGCGGCGAAGAAGGTCGTCCTCGCCGTGACGGTCACCAAGGTCCGTAAGGCCGCCAGGATCAAGGTCGGCGGCGCGTCCGCTTTCAGGGCGCCGAAGGGGAAGGTGACCACGCGCTACCTCGTCGCCACCCGGGCGAAGAAGAAGTTCGTCACGGTGAAGAACATCGGCAAGTCGGCGGTCAAGGTGAAGGTGGTGCTGCTGCGCCAGTAACCTTCGGCTCATGACCGGCCAGATCCTGCGGATGTCCTCGCTGTTCGTGCGCACCCTGCGCGACGACCCGGCGGACGCGGAGGTGCCGAGCCACAAGCTGCTCGTCCGCGCCGGCTACATCCGGCGCACCTCGCCGGGCATCTACACCTGGCTGCCGCTCGGGTTGCGGGTGCTGCGCAAGGTCGAGGGCATCGTGCGCGAGGAGATGGACGCGATGGGCGGCCAGGAGCTGCAGTTCCCCGCGCTGCTGCCCAAGGAGCCCTACGAGGCGACCGGCCGCTGGACCGAGTACGGCGACAACATCTTCCGGCTCAAGGACCGCAAGCAGGCCGACTACCTGCTCGGCCCGACCCACGAGGAGATGTTCACCCTCGTCGTCAAGGACCTGTACTCGTCCTACAAGGACCTGCCGCTGGTCATCTATCAGATCCAGACGAAGTACCGCGACGAGGCCCGGCCCCGGGCCGGTCTCCTGCGCGGGCGCGAATTCGTGATGAAGGACTCCTACTCCTTCGACATCGACGACGCCGGACTCGAGGCGAGCTACCTCAAGCACCGCGACGCGTACATCAAGATCTTCGACCGGCTCGGCTTCGAGTACGTGATCGTCAAGGCCACCTCCGGTGCGATGGGCGGTTCGGCCAGCGAGGAGTTCCTCGCCAAGGCCGACGTCGGCGAGGACACGT
>DASVMH010000077.1:0-1854 GCA_036384455.1 Marmoricola sp.
CCGGTCGCCGTCGCGCAGGCCGAAGCGGCGTGTTCGAGGTGCTCGTTCGCTTTCCCGTCGCTTGCCCAGCCCGGTGTTCCTCGGGTTGCTCGCGCTGACGATCGCCAGCGGAGTGCTCACGACGTATGCGCCGAGCGGTTCGCGGATGGCGCGTGTCGAGGTCTTCGTATTCATCCTCGCCGCTTGGTTGGTCTCGGTGTGTCTGCACGAGTTCGCCCATGCGTACGTCGCACTGCGCGGCGGTGACGCTGCCGTCGTTGAGGCGGGCTACCTACGTCTTAATCCGTTCAGGTACGTCCATCCGCTGCTCTCGGTCGTGCTCCCGCTCGTATGGATCACGTACGGCGGCATCGGCCTGCCCGGTGGTGCAGTGATGGTCCACAGCCACCGCTTGCGCTCGCGGGCATGGGTCTCCGCGGTCTCCGCTGCCGGCCCGGTCACCAACATCGCCGTGGCGCTGGTCTCCCTGGGTGCGCTGCGGTTGTTCGGCGCCTCACCGACCGGCTCGGGCTTCGTCCTCTACGCCGCGATCGGGTGGTTCGCCTGGCTGCAGATCTCGGTCGCGATCTTGAACCTGCTGCCGATCCCGGGCCTCGACGGCTGGGGGATCATCGAGCCCTGGGTCTCATCGGACACGGCTCGGTCGGCTGCCAAGATCAAGCCGTTCGGACTGCTCGTGCTCGTCCTCTTCCTGTGGATCCCCACCCTCTCGGTCGCCTTCGGCAACCTCGTCGACACCGTCGCCTACGCGCTGGGCGAACCGGACGGGTTGGCGTCGGTGGGCGCCGAACTGTTCAAGTTCTGGGCGCGGTGAGCGGCGTAGGCGATCGGTCGTCGAAGAATCACGTGCGTCTGTGGAACCGGATGTCGCCGTTGGGGAGTCGTTCGACGCGGTAGTCGGGGTCGTGGGCGCGGTGGTGGTCGGCGGAGCAGAGCAGGACGGCGTTGGCCAGATCGGTCGAGCCGCCGTGTGACCAGGGGTCGAGGTGGTGGGCCTCGGACCAGGCGCCGGGGCGGTCGCAGCCGACGGCGCGGCAGGTCTGGTCGCGCAGCAGTAGCGCGCGCCGTTGGGCGCGGGTGAACAACCGTGAGGCGCGGCCGAGGTCGAGGATCTCGGAGTCGGCGCCGAGGACGGCCGGGATGATGAACGCATTGCAGGCGAGCCGGCGCGCCTCGGCTGCGGTGATCTGGTCCTGGTCGTCGGATCCCGTGACGGCCGCGGTCCCGAGCAGGTCTGCGGTGCCGAGCTCGCGGCGCAGCGAGTCGAGGCTGATGGTGACGGTGATGGCGGTGGCGTCGCCGCCGTGCAGCGGGAGCCGTTTGGGGTCGACGGCTTCGAGGAACGACACGAAGGCCTGGCCGAGTTTGCGGGGGTACGGCAGCCGGTCGACGGCGTCGGTGGTCAGGGAGTCGCGGTGGGACGCCCGAGGGTTCGTGAACGCTTCGAGGTACGTCGCCAGCCGGGTCGCGGCCAGGTCGGGGAGCAGCCCCCAGATGCGGGTGGTCCCGTCACCCTGTCGCCGCATTCGCAGCCGGGTGTGTCGCCGGGCGTCGTCCTCGAGCGCGGCCAGCCGTTTGGCGTCGGCCTCCTCGGCGATCTCGGGGGCGATCACGTCGAGGATGCGGCGTGCGAGCCGGCGGAGCTGCGTGGGGGAGAAGTGCGGCGCCTGCTCGACCAGGTGCGCCTCGGCCTGCGCCATCACGGTTTCGGAGATCTCGGCGTGCTCGGTCAGCGCGTCGAGGCTCGAGGTGATCACCTGGGCCTGGGCGGGGTTGACCCGGCCCTCACCCAGCCCGGCGGCCACGGCGGGATAGCGCCGGTCGAGCGCGGTGGCGAGCTGTTGGTCGGCGTGG
>DASVMH010000078.1:0-11381 GCA_036384455.1 Marmoricola sp.
GGGTCGTTGCGGCGGTTCTTCTTGGTGATGTAGTTGCGTTCCTTGCAGTCCACGCACGCCAAGGTGATCTTGGGGCGGACATCGGAGCTCTTGCTCGCCACGACTGTGCCTACTTCCTGCTGTGAAAACTCATGAACTTGCTGTGCTGTCAATCGGCAGAACCGGTGCCACCCGGCGCTGGTAGCGGGGGCGGGGCTCGATCCCGCGACCTCACGATTATGAGTCGTGCGCTCTAACCAGCTGAGCTACCCCGCCTCGGGCAACAACCACCATGCGGCGAGTGTTCCCAGAGCCCCTTTACGGAATCGAACCGTAGACCTTCTCCTTACCATGGAGACGCTCTGCCGACTGAGCTAAAGGGGCGCAGGCCCGTAGTCTGCCGTGGGCCGACGTGAAGGATACACAGCACCGACGCCAGAGATGAAATCGGTGAGGCGGCTCACGCGCTCTGGATGTGGAGGAAGGGCCGGGCCTCCTCGACGGCGTACCCGAGCTCGAGGAGCAGCGCCTCGCAACCCATGCCGGCGCCGAGTTGCACCGACAACGGCGTGCCCTGGGAGTTGAGCCCCCAGGGCAGCGCGATCGCCGGGTCACCGGTGGCGTTCTGCAGCGGGGTGAAGCCGACCCAGTCGAGGATGCGCGGCATCACCACGTCATAGGGCTGCATCGGGTCCAGGTGGCCGATCCGCGGGGTGATGTGGCTCAGGGTCGGGGTCAGCACGGCGTCGTACTCGGAATAGAGCTGCCGCGACCTGCGGGCGGAGCCGCGCAGTCGGGCGATCGCCAGCGGGAGCCGGTGCGCGTGCTTGAGGGCGTAGCCCGCGAACCCTCGCGTGAGTGGTTCGGTGCTGCGCCAGTCGAAGTCAGGTCCGAGCATCCGTTTGCCGTTGGCGTTGATGGCGAGGAAGAGGGTGCCGTAGTAGGTCTTGAAATCCTCGACGAACGACGCCGGGACCGGCGCGGCGATCTCCTCGATGTGATGGCCCATCGACTCCAGGAGCGCCGCCGCCTCCCGGACCGCGGCGCTGCACTCGGTGTCAGTGGTGGCGATCACGGAGTCGATGACCATGGCGATCTTGAGCCGCTTGCGGCCAGGGCCGCGGACGTCACCGATCGGGCGCAGCTTGAGGGCGCGCGCATGCTTCTCCGTCTCGCGGAGGTAGGCCGCCGTGTCGCGGATCGATCGGCTGACCACGCCGTCGGCGACGACCTGGACCGGCATCTCCCGATTCATCTTGTCCTGTGGCACGCGTCCACGACTCGGTTTGAGGCCGACCAGGCCGCAACATGCGGCCGGGATCCGGATCGACCCACCACCGTCGTTGGCGTGGGCGATCGGGACGACACCGGCGGCGACGAATGCGGCCGACCCTGATGAGGAGGCGCCGGAGGAGTACGCCGGATCCCAGGGATTGCGCACGGTGTGACCGGGGCCCTCGGCGCTCGGCGACAGACCGAACTCGGAGAGTTCGGTCTTCCCCAGCGGGATCACACCGAGCTTGCGGAACGTCGCTGCGAAACCACCGTCGACGGACGCGGGCACCGCGCGGTACGCACTGGTGCCCTCCTGGGTCGGCATCCCGGCCACGTCGGAGTTGTCCTTGACGAACGTGGGGACACCGTCGAAGAAGCCGTCGCCGGCCGGGCGTCCGGCAGCGACCCGGGCCTGGTCGAAGGCCTCGTGTGCGAGCGCGCCGAGGTCCGGGTTGACCCTCTCCGCCCGGGCGATCGCCGCATCGACGACCTCAGCACGGCTCACCTTCCCGAGCCGCAACGCCTCGGCCAGCCCGACTGCGTCAAGGTCGCCGAGGGCGTCGTCGCCGAAAGCGTGCACCCGGTTGTCTGCGGAGGTCTCAGCTGCCATGACGCGAAGCTATCGGTCAGCGACCGCCGCCCGCGTCCTACCCAGGTCGGAAAGGATGTGGCGTGCGTTCCATGGACGGACGCGACGCGAGAAGGCAGCGTCCGCAACAATGTTCCGACCGCACCATTCCAACCCGACCGAGGTCCAGCCAATGAAACGAACCGTCGTCGCACTCCTCGCCCTGCTGCTCGCGTTCACGGTCGCGGCCTGCGGTTCGTCCAAGTCGCTCTCCGGCGAGAGCGCATCCGCGCTTCTGAAGAAGGCGCGAGCAGCCGTCGCTGCGGAGAAGTACGTCTCGATCTCGGGCAAGATCAACGAGGGCGGCAAGGCCACCTCGATCGACCTGCACTACGTCGGCGATGACGCCTACGGCACCATCGTCCTCGCCGGCGCCACGATCAAGCTCGAGTCCGTGGGCGGCAAGACGTTCATCAAGCCGAACGACGCGTTCTGGAAGCAGCAGTTGTCAGCCGAACAGGCCAAGGTCGTGTCCGGGCTGATCGGCGACCGATGGATCATCGCCGACGCGAAGGACTCCAACTTCGCGCAGCTGATCTCGCTGACCAATCGCGACTTCCTCACCAAAGACATGTTGAAGCCGAGCGCGAAGACCAAGGTGAGCAAGGGCAAGGTGACCTCGGTCGACGGCGAGAAGGCGATCCCGCTCACGCTCGACAAGAGCACGCTCTACCTCGACGACTCCTCCGCCCGACCGATCCAGGTCAGCGGATCGGGCGGCGGCAGCACCGGCACCGCGAAGTTCAGCTACGACAAGGTGAACGCCCCGTCCGCTCCCGCCGCCAAGGACCAGGCCGACCTCGCCAAGCTGATCAAGGGGCAGTGATCCCTCAGCCGCGCGGTCGCAGCCGTGCGTTCGGCAGCGGCGGGGCAGCGAGCGGTTCGCGCGGATCATCCGTGGCGATCGCGAACCGCTCGTCGCTCCCGGTCTCGAGAAGGGACTGCCACTCCTCGCGGTAGCCGACGATCTCGTCGTGGTCGCGGCCGATGAAGTTCCACCACATCACGATCTGCTCGCCGAACGGCTCTCCGCCCAGGAACAGCACCCGGCTGTCCTCGGTGGCCGTGAGCTCCAACCGGTCGGGGCCGGGCGCGACGTAGCCCAGCTCGTTGCGGTCGACGGGCTCCCCCTGGAGGGTGACCGCGCCGGTGTCGACGAGGACGCCGTGCTCGTACGACGCAGGCACGTCGAGGGTGAGGCTGGCGCCCGCATCGAGGACGATCTCGGCTCCGACGAGCGGGGTGTGGGTGGGCACCGGCGAGGTGTCGCCGAGCAGCGACCCCAGGAACACACGCGCCGACCACCCGTCGCCGGAAACCACCGGCGGAGCGTAGTGGTCGAAGCCGGGGTCCATCTGCCGGGCGTGGTCGGGCAGGGCGAGCCACAACTGGGCGCCGTGCAGGACCCGGGTGTCCTCGGTGGAGTACTCCGAGTGGCTGATCCCGCGTCCGGCCGTCATCAGGTTCAGCTCGCCGGGCACGACCATCGCGTGGTTGCCCGCCGAGTCGCGGTGCTCGACGGTGCCGCTGAACAGCCAGCTGACCGTCGCGAGGCCGGTGTGCGGGTGCGGCGGCACCACCATCGGCTCACTCGTGGCCAGGTCGTCGGGCCCGTAGTGGTCACAGAAGCACCACGCCCCGATCAGGCTGCGCCTGCGCTGCGGCAGCGTCCGGCGTACGTTCATCGCCCGCAGCCCGCCCAGCGGCACGTCGCGCGGCTCAAGGATCTCGACGCTCACGCGGCCAGTGTGCCTCAGGCGTGCTCGCGCAATCGGGCACACGCATGCGAGACTGCGAGCTCACTTCACAACGGATCGTCCGGCACGTACCTGCCGGTGGAGCGAAAGGGAATACACGCATGGCCTCGATCACCTTCGAGAAGGCACAACGCTGGTACCCCGGGGCCGATGCCCCGGCCGTCGCCGGCATCGATCTGACCATCGAGGACGGCGAGTTCATGGTGCTCGTCGGCCCGTCCGGTTGCGGCAAGTCGACGACACTGCGGATGCTCGCGGGTCTCGAGGAGGTCGATAGCGGACGGATCCTCATCGGGGACCGCGACGTCACCGACGTCCCGCCCAAGGACCGCGACATCGCGATGGTCTTCCAGAACTACGCGCTCTATCCGCACATGACGGCCGAGGACAACATGGGCTTCGCGCTCAAGCTCGCCGGCGTGTCCGCAGCGGATCGCAAGAAGCGGGTCGCGGAGGTCGCCGAGTTGCTCGGGCTGACGCCCTACCTCGACCGCAAGCCGAAGGCGCTCTCCGGCGGCCAACGGCAGCGGGTGGCGATGGGCCGCGCGATCGTACGGGCGCCGCAGGTCTTCTGCATGGACGAGCTGCTGTCCAACCTCGACGCGAAGATGCGCGTCCAGACGCGCACAGACATCGCCAAACTGCAGGCCGACCTCGGCGTCACCACCGTGTACGTCACCCACGACCAGGTCGAGGCGATGACGATGGGCCATCGTGTCGCAGTGCTCAAGGACGGCGAACTGCAGCAGGTCGACACCCCCCTCAACCTCTATGACAAGCCTGCGAACGCATTCGTCGCCGGCTTCATCGGCTCGCCGCAGATGAACCTGATCGACGCCGAGGCGGTCGACGGAGGCGTACGCCTGGGTGAACACCTGATCCCCGTGACCACCTCCTTCCGCGGGCCGGTGACGTTGGGCGTGCGCCCCGAGCACTGGCGGGTCGTCGATCCGACCGGCGGCTCCGGGCTGCCCGTGGAGGCGACCGTCGTCGAGGAACTCGGCGCGGACAGCTTCGTCTACGGCAGCACCGACATCAGCGGCGACAGGGTCGCGCTGACGGTCCGCACCGAGCGCCGCGACCTGGTCGGCCGGGGCGACACGATGACGGTGGCCGCGGATCCGGGCAGCGTGCACCTCTTCGACCGCGAGTCCGGCGAGCGCATCGAGGGCTGATGATCCTGGTGAGGCTGGGCGCAGCCGTCGTGACAGCGTCGATGCTCTCGGTGCCTGCGGCTGGGGCGACGGTTCCGGTGCTGGGATTCCAGGGCAGTTGGAACTCCCCCGCTGCGATCAGCCGAAGCGCTGCCGGGCTCGCGAGCGTAGGCGTCGACGGTGTCGAGTTGACTGAGAACGGCCGCCACGTCGGCACTCCCGACTCCGCGATGCGGCGCCAGTTGCGTACGGCGCATGCACACGATCTGCCCGCCGTGCTGCTGGTCAGCAACTTCTCCGAGAAGATCGGCGACTTCTCCGAACCGGTCGCGCACCGGATGCTCACCAGCGCGGCGAACCGGAAGCGCGTGGCGAGGTCGTTGGTCCGCTCCGTGCGTCGGCAGCACTGGGACGGCATCAACGTCGACCTCGAGTCGCTGCGCCCACGCGACCGGGCCGGGCTGACGGCCTTCGTACGCGAACTGCACCACCGACTCCCCCCGCACAAGCAACTCAGCATCGACCTGATGAACGCGACGTCCCGCGCGGGCATGCGTGCCTGGGGATACAACCTGCGAGCGCTCGGGCGGGCGGTCGACCGGGTCGTGCTGATGGGCTACGACCAGCACGGCCCCTGGGAGGACCAGCCAGGTCCCGTCGGCGCCCTGTGGTGGCAGCGGAAGGGGCTGTCCGTGCTCCGCTCGCGGATCCCGGCCCACAAGATCGTGCTCGGGGTCGCGGGATACGGCTACGCGTGGCGCCCAAGCGGCACCGTCACGGTCAGCGACCGTCGAGCCCGAGCACTGGTCGCGGCCGACGGTGCCACTGCCCATTGGAACCGACGGATCGGCGAGTGGACCGCGACGCTGTCCGACGGCTCGGTGCTGTGGTGGTCCGACGCGCGCTCGTTGAAGCTGCGCCGCACCCTCGCCCGCGCCCGCCATCTCGGCGGACTGGCCGTCTGGGACCTCGCCCTCAGCGACACCATCCGCAGCTGACGATTCTGATTGGTTGCGCGGCCACAGGTCAGTGGAAGTCGCGGGAGGGGTGCCGGACCCGGAAGATCACGGCCGCGTCGGGGTGCACCTCGCTGATCGGGGCGAGCTTGTCGGCGACCAGGTTGGTGGCGCCGTCCTGACGCTCGACGATGCCGCGGACGACCAGACCTGAGACGTTGCGGGCGAGGCGGCGGTAGCGCTGCCAGAGGCCGTACGAGCAGACCACGTTGAGCATCCCGGTCTCGTCCTCGAGGTTGAGGAAGGTGACCCCGCCGGCGGTGCCCGGGCGCTGCCGATGGGTGACCAGCCCGGCGACGTGGACCCGTCGCCCCGTCTGCACCTCTGCCAGGTCGCCGACCGCGCGGATGCCGTGGTCGCGCAGGACGGCCCGGATGTGCTCGATCGGATGCTCGTCGGGAGAGATCCGGGTGGCCCAGAGGTCGGCGAGGGTCTCCTCGACCGCGTCCATGCCGGGCAGGGTTGGCGCGGACACGGTCGGGGTGGAGCCGGCGAGCTGGTCGGCGGACTCGGTGAACCCCGCCTGCCACAGCGCCCCGCGCCGGTCGAGCCCGAAGCCCGCGCAGGCACCGGCGGTGGCCAGCGCCTCGAGCTGCGCTGAGGTGAGCCCGGCCCGCCGGGACAGGTCGGTCATGTCGGTGAACGGCGCCTCCTCGCGGGCGGCGACGATGCGCGCGGCCACGTCCGCGCCGATGCCGCGGACGGAGTCAAGGCCGAGCCGGCAGGCGTATCCGCCGTCCCGGCGGTGGGTCGGGGTCGGGTCGGGGGTGGTCGGGTCGTAGTCGGTGCGGGGGCGCAGACCGCGGTCGAGGCAGGCGTCGAGCCCGGTCGAGTCCGACAAGGACGCGAGGGGCTCGAGGTCGGCGGTGGCAGCGGAGCAGAAGACGTCGGGACGGCGTACCTCCACTCCGTGGCGGCGCGCGTCGGCGACCAGCGACTGCGGTGAGTAGAAGCCCATCGGCTGGGCGCGCAGCAGCCCGGCGAGGAACGCGGCCGGGTAGTGCAGCTTGAACCAGGAGCTGGCATAGACGAGCAGCGCGAAGCTCAGCGCGTGGCTCTCGGCGAACCCGAAGCTGGCGAACGACTTGATCTGGGAGTAGATCCCGTCGGCCACATCCCCGACCAGACCGCGGCGGGCCATCCCGGCGTACAGCTTCTCCTCGATGCTCTCGATGCGTTCGATGCCGCGCTTGGAGCCCATCGCCCGACGCAGCCGGTCGGCGTCGTCGGGCGAGCAGTCGCCGATCGCGATCGCCATCTGCATCAACTGCTCCTGGAAGAGCGGGACCCCGAGGGTGCGCTCGAGGACCGGCTCGAGCTCGGGATGGACGTAGGTCACCGGGTCCTTGCCGGTCGCCCGGCGGATGTACGGGTGCACCGCGCCGCCCTGGATCGGGCCGGGCCGGATCAGCGCGATCTCGATGGCCAGGTCGTAGAAGCAGCGCGGCCGCAGCCGGGGCAGGGTGCCGATCTGGGCGCGGCTCTCCACCTGGAAGACCCCGATCGAGTCGGCCCGGCAGAGCATGTCGTAGACCGCCGGCTCCTCCTTGGGCAGCGTCTGCAACGTCCAGGTCTCGCCGAGGTGGTCGGCGGCCATCCGCATCGTGTGGTCGAGGGCGCCGAGCATGCCCAGGCCGAGCAGGTCGAACTTGACCAGCCCCATGTACGCGCAGGCGTCCTTGTCCCACTGCAGCACGGTGCGCCTGTCCATGCGGGCCCGCTCGATCGGGCAGACCTCGCCGATCGGCCGCTCGGTGAGCACCATCCCGCCGGAGTGGATGCCCAGATGCCGGGGCGCCCGCAGGAACTGCTGGGCCAGGTCGAGCACCGACCCAGGGATGCCCTCCTGCTCCGGGTCGATGCTCGACCAGGAGTCGATCTGCTTGGACCAGGCGTCCTGCTGACCGGGCGAGTGGCCGAGCGCCTTGGCGGCGTCGCGGATCGCCATCTTGGGACGGTAGGTGATCACGTTGGCGACCTGGGCGGCGTTGCGGCGGCCGTACCGCTCGTAGACCCACTGGATCACCTCCTCGCGCCGATCGGAGTCGAAGTCGACGTCGATGTCGGGCTCGTCGTCGCGGTGCTCGGAGATGAACCGGGCGAACGGCAGGCCGTAGAGGACCGAGTCGATCGCGGTGATGCCCAGGGCGTAGCAGACCGCCGAACTGGCCGCGGATCCCCTGCCCTGGCAGAGGATTCCGCGCTCGCGGGCGTACGCGACGATGTCGTGCATGATCACGAAGTAGCCGGGGAAGTCCTTGCGCTCGATGATCTCCATCTCGTCGGCGACCCGCTCCCGCGCCTGCCTCTCGTGCGGCAGCCCGGCGTAGTGCTCGGCGAAGCCGCGCTCGACCAGCACCCGCAGCCAGGTGGTCGCGGTGTGGCCCTCGGGGATGCCGTGCTTGGGCAGCTTCGGGGCGGCCTTCTGCAGATCGAAGGAGAGTTGGTCGGCGAGGTTGACGGTGCGCGCCACAGCCCCGGGACAGCGCGCGAACAGCCGCGCCATCTCTTCCCCCGACCGCAGCGAGGCCGCCCCCCACGCCGGCAGCCAACCGTCCATCTCGGCCAGACTGCGGCGCGCGCGTACGGACGCCATCGCGGCGGCGAGGTGCTGATCGGCGGGGACGGCGTGGTGGACGTTGTTGGTCGCCACGATCGGCAGGCCGTGGTCGCGGGCCAACTCCGCGAGCGCATCGTTGGTTGCGTGATCGGTCGGCAGGCCGTGGTCGGTCAGCTCGACGACCACCCGGTCGTGGCCGAACAGCGCGGTCAACCTGTCGAGTTCAGCAGCCGGATCCCCTTTGCCCACAAGGGCTCTGCGCACCGCACCCTTGCGACATCCGGTGAGCACCACCCAGTGGCCACGGCCCATCTCGGCCAGCTCCTCCAGGTCGTACGCCGGGCGGCCCTTCTCGTCGCCGCGCAGGTGCGCCTCGGTCATCGCGGCCGCCAGCCGGTGGTAGCCCTCGACCCCCTCGGCCAGGACGAGCAGGTGCTCGCCCTCGGGGTCGGGCAGACCGTTCTGCGGGCGGGTCAGGCCGAGTGAGAGCTCGGCGCCATAGACGGTGCGGAGCGCAAAGCCCTTGCCGGCAAGGAGTTTCGCGGTCTCGGCGAAGAGCGGCGCGCCGGCGAAGCCGTCGTGATCGGTCAGCGCCAGACCGTGCAGCCCGAGGCGTACGGCCTCCTCAACGAGCTGGTCGGGGCCACTCGCGCCATCGAGGAAACTGAAGTGGGAGTGGGCGTGCAGCTCGGCGTACGGCAGCACCGGCCCCTCCGGAGCGACCAGTCCCTCCCCGATCTGTGGCCGGCGGCGCTTGCGGCTGACCGGACCGGGGTCATGGGGCGCCTTCTGCTTGGGCCTGCCCGAGAGCCGTCGCTCCAGCTCCTTCCACGGGACCGGCGGGTTGTTCCACCCCATCAGCCGAGATCTCGGTTTGTTTCGTAGATCCCGGTCACCTGGTGGCCGGGATCTACGAAACTCTTGGTCGCAGCGCCCTCAGTCATAGGAGGCCTCGGTCAGCCAGCCGGAGACGGCGGTGTCGTAGCGCAGCAGCCAGGCCCGGCCATCGGCGCCGACGACCTGGCACCGGGCGACCAGCCGAGCGCCCTCCCCGGCCCACCACACCTCCTCCACCGGCCACGGCCCCGCCCAGGCCGAGACCGGCTGCCACGGCACCGCGGTGGTGGGCCGGAACCGGGTGGGCATCGCGGTGAGCGCGCCCCGCGAGGTCAGCCGGACCGGCGCACCGGCATCGCCGAGCACCTCGGCCGGCTGCGGGGAGGGATAGACCCGGCTCGGCGCGGGTGCGGGGATCGATCCGGGCCAGGGCAGCTCCGTGGGTCGCAGCCCGACCGCACGCTCACCCCACGGCACCAACGCCTGCCGGTCCGCCGGGGATCGTCCGCCCTGTCGGACCGGGCGCCGGGCAGCGTCGTATCCCAGCATCGCCTGCACCTTGGCGATGCCGCGCTCGACCCGCTCGTCGGCGCCACCGCCCCACAACGCCTCGGCGTGCGCGGAGGCCGGCTCGAGGACCTCGGGCTCGAAGCGGACGCGTACGACCGGGCCGTCGAGCAGCCCGGACTGGGCCGCTCCCTGCAACTGCCAGTGCACCCGGTCGATCAGGTCCGCGGGACGGAACCAGCCGGCATGCACCCAACTGCGCGCGGACACCGTGCCCCGGTCGGTCTCGGCGATCACGCGTACCGCCGTGCACACCGACTCGAGCCCTGCAGCGCCCGCAACGAAGTCGTCGGCGGTCCGGCGCACGCTGAAGCAGACCGCCTCGATCGAGTCCAGCGGCGGCTCGAAGTCGACCTGCCGGGTCAACTCCGGCGGGGGCGTACGCGTGGCCAACAGACTCGGCGCGTCGGCACGCAGGAGCCGGTGCACCCGGGCCCCGATCGCACCGAACCGGGTGGCGACGTCGGCAGCGGGCAGGCCGGCGAGATCGCCGAGGACCTGCAGGCCGAGCCGGCGCAGCAGCCCGACCAGCTCACGCCCCTCGACCCCGTCGTCGAGCACCTCGATCGGCAGGTCGGCGAGATAGCCGGCCGACCCGCCGGCGGGCACGATCACGCTCTCCTGGATGCGCGCCCGGCGGGCGGCCTGCTCGGCGGTGAAGACGTCGTCGGCGAAGCCGGAGCGGATGTCCCAGACCCCACTGCCGACCAGCCGCTCGGTGAACAGCGCGCCGGCATGCTCCTCACCGCCGTGGAAACGGCCCGGCGCCCGCAGCGCCAACAGCCCAGGACGCACGGGCGCCACTCCGGGACGCAACTCCTCGACCGCGGTGATGACCGGCTCGAAGAGGCGTACGTCCCGATCGGGGTTGGCCTCGGCGAGGGCCAGCTCCGGGCAGCGGGCCTGGGCGTCGCGGCGGCGCATGCCCCGGCGTACCCCCTCGGTGCGGGCCGGTCCGTTGCAGGCGAGCACCTGGCCGGTGGCCAGCACCGCCGCAGGGGTGCGCCGATCCCACTGCTCCTCCAGCCCCGCGGCCACCACCGGCCAGTCGGGGCACCACATCACCATCACTCTCATGGCACCCTCATCCGACCTGCTCCCCCCTCGCGGCCGCCGATGCCGCAGCCGATGCCGCAGCCGTACGCAACGGGGCGCCATCGGCCGGCAGCCACAACGACGCGGTCCGTGGCGGGGCCGAGCCGCGCCGGACCCGTACCTGTACCCGCCGCGCGGTCAGCCGACCGTGCCCGGCATCAGGACCGGCGCCGGCGCCCAGCCATTGCTGCTCGGCCATCTCCAGACGCGCCTCGCAGCCGGGCCAGGGCCCCTGGACGAGCAGGGTGCCGGCGCGTTTGCGCAACCGGGCCGCCAGCCGTGACGCGGTGCGGGCCAGCGCGTGCTCGGGGGCACCCACGGGCGGGCGAAGGACGACGACCGGCACCACGTCGACGAGGGCCGCGGTGACCTCGAGCCAGTCCGGGCCCGGGTCGGGAACCACCACGGTCCGGGACAGGTCGAGCCCGGCCTCCTCCGCCGCCTCCACGCCCAGGTCGTCGATCCCGACCAGCGCACTCCAGCCGCCGGCGATCGAGGGTGCCGCGAGCAGGG
>DASVMH010000079.1:0-10210 GCA_036384455.1 Marmoricola sp.
CCTGGCCGCGGGTCCGTCGAGTCCGGACGTCGCCGCAGCCGTCACGGACGGTTTGGCTCGCCATCGCGCCGGCGCCGAGCTCTTCGGTCGTCGCCTGGCCGAGCTCGGCGGACTCCGCGACGGAGTCAGCGTCGAGCACGCGACCACGTCCTGCGCCGTGATGACGTCTCCGGAGAACTGGCGCCAACTCACCGTCGACTTCGGCTGGAGCTACGACCGGGCCGAGGCGTGGATCATCGACTCCTTGCGCACCTTGGTGACCCATCCCTGAGCACTTTCCGTTTTAGTTCACTTCTAATCAATACGTTAGGCTTAAGGCATGGAGTCGTCAAGGGCGTACCGCTCCGAACACCGGCGTCGGCAACAAGGCGGTCATCGCCCGCAGCCTGGTCGAATTCATCAACACCGAGAGCGGCGTGGACGAGCTCGACGCGCGGCAACAGCAGGCGACGACTCCCGAAGAACTCATCGGAGCTATGACGAGGTCGAAACATGGCTGCGCGAAGCGGTCAGCGAACTCCTGCTCGGGCCGACGAGTCTCTAGAACGGGTTCTAGACTCGCGGGTCATGGACAGAGCTGAGCTGGAGAGTGCCTTCGCCGACTTCCAGGCGGCTGTCGCCGATATCGCGGCGGACGGTGACTGGGGGCGGTTCGCGGACCTTTTCACGCAGGACGCCGAGTACGTCGAGCATGCGTACGGAACCTTCCGCGGCCGAGACGAGATCCGACCCTGGATCATCAAGACGATGACCACCTTCCCCGGCTCGGACATGGTCGGCTTCCCGGTGGCGTGGTCGGTGCTGGACCCCGAGCTCGGACGTGTGGTGTGCGAGATCAGGAACCTGATGCGCGACCCCGGTGACGGCTCGGTGCACGAGGCTTCCAACATCACCATTCTCGACTACGCCGGCGGTGGGCTGTGGCGCCGCGAGGAGGACGTCTACAACCCACAGAAGTTCCTCGACCTGACGCGCACGTGGGGCAGGGTCGCCCGGGAGCACGGAACACTCGGCGAGGACGGGCTGGAGATGCTGGCGGCCCTGGAGAAGATGCCGCGATGAGCGAACCGTTCGCGCTGTTCACCCACGACGGCGACGTCTATCGCGCGACCACGATCGCGCGCAGCCGGTGGTCCGCCTCGATGGTCGGAGGGTTCGCCGTCTGCGCGATGCTCGCGCACGAGCTCGAGCCACACTGCCCGCCCGATTTCGTGCCGGCACGACTCGGGGTCGAGATGTTCAACCCTGTGCCCGCGGACGGCGTCACCGTCACCACCTCGGTCGTACGCGCCGGCAACCGGATCGCGGTGGTCGACGCGACGGTGTGGGACGGCGAGCGCGAGGTCACCCGGGCGAGTGCGACGTTCCTGAGGCAGACCGAGGATCCACCCGGCACGACCTGGTCACGACAACGTGCTCCCGAACCGCCACCACTCGCGCTGCACCCGGTGACGCCCGGTCTTTTCGTGCCGTGGTTCGCCTCCGGCGACGACTGGTCGGAGTCGATGGGGGTGTTGCAGGGTCCGGGCCGCAAGCGGATGTGGCAGAACGGCATCCCCGTGCTCGAGGGCGCCGGACCGACCGCATTCGAGCGTGCAGCGATGATCGCGGACGCGGCCTCGATGGTCACCCACTGGGGCTCCGAGGGGGTCGGCTTCATCAACTGCGACGTGCAGCTCGCGCTCTGCCGTCTCCCTGACGACGCCGGGATCGGCATCGAGGCCGATGACCGGGTCTCCCACGCGGGGGTCTCGTTCGGGGTCGCGACGGTCTATGACCGGCGCGGCGTGATCGGCACGGTGCACGTGTCCGCGCTCGCCAATGCCCGGCGACAGGTCGATCTCAGCGGCGTCGGCACCTACACGATGGGCCGTCAGGGCTGAAACGCTGCGCCATCGGACCCGATCCCGACGGCCTCGAGCTCCTCACGCACGACGCGATAGGCGACGGTCGGCGAGTGTCCCTTGCGGGCGAGCATGCCGACCAGCCGTTGCACGGCTTTGTGGTGCTCCACGCCGGCCACCGAACGCAGCTTGCGGCGCACGAGCATCCGTGCCGCCTCGATCTCCGCATCGGGATCGTCCTGCGCCGCGTGGTCGAGGGCAGCGCGCGCGGTCTCGTCGTCGATGCCCTTGCGGCGCAACTCGACCGCAAGGGCGCGGCGCGCCAACCCGCGACCGCTCTGCCGCTGCTCGACCCAATCGCGGGCGAACGCGGCGTCGTCGATCAGCCCGACCTCGGTGAACCGGTCGAGCAGCCGGGTCGCGATCTCGTCCGGCACGCCCCGCTGGGCCAGCTTCTTGGCCAGCTCCGTCCGACTGCGCGCTCGACCGGTCAGCTGGTCGAGCAGGATCTTGCGCGCCACCGACTCCGGATCGGCCTCGGGGCCGAGGTCGCGATCCGGGTCGGGGTCCGCCGCACGACGGGGCATGCCTTAGAAGTCGATCCCGTCCGGATCAACCGCAGGATCGTCGGCGACGAAGTCCGCGTCGGCGGGGGCGTCGACGGTGGGGCCGATGCCGAGCTTCTCCAGGATCCGCTTCTCGATCTCGTTGGCGAGGTCGGGGTTGTCCTTGAGGAAACTGCGGGCATTCTCCTTGCCCTGGCCGAGCTGGTCGCCCTCGTAGGTGTACCAAGCTCCGGCCTTGCGGACCAGGCCAGCCTCGACGCCCACGTCGATCAGGCCACCCTCGCGGCTGATGCCCTTGCCGTACATGATGTCGAACTCGGCCTGCTTGAACGGCGGCGCGACCTTGTTCTTCACCACCTTGACGCGGGTGCGGTTGCCGACCATGTCGGTGCCGTCCTTGAGCGTCTCGATGCGACGCACATCGAGGCGGACCGAGGAGTAGAACTTCAGCGCCCGACCACCGGTGGTGGTCTCCGGCGAGCCGAACATGACGCCGATCTTCTCGCGCAACTGGTTGATGAAGATCGCCGTGGTGTTGGAGTTGTTGAGCGCGCCGGTCATCTTGCGCAGCGCCTGGCTCATCAACCGGGCCTGCAGGCCGACGTGGGAATCGCCCATCTCGCCCTCGATCTCCGCACGCGGCACCAGGGCGGCCACGGAGTCGATGACGATCAGGTCGAGCGCGCCGGAGCGGACCAGCATGTCGGCGATCTCCAGGGCCTGCTCACCGGAGTCGGGCTGGGAGACCAACAGCGCGTCGGTGTCGACGCCGAGGGCCTGGGCGTACTCCGGGTCGAGCGCGTGCTCGGCGTCGATGAAGGCGACGGTGCCGCCGGCGGCCTGGGCGTTGGCGACCGCGTGCAGCGCCACCGTCGTCTTACCGCTGGACTCCGGGCCGTAGATCTCCACGACGCGACCGCGCGGCAGGCCACCGAGGCCCAGCGCGATGTCGAGGGAGATGGCGCCGGTGGGGATGACCTCGAGTGGTGCCCGGGTCTCGTCTCCCAGGCGCATCACCGAGCCCTTGCCGAAGTTCTTCTCGATCTGGGCGAGTGCGGCGTCGAGCGCCTTCTCGCGGTTGCTGGCGTCATTGGCTGCCATCGCGGGTGTTCCCTTCGTTTCGTGGTGAGCCAGGCACATCGGCGACACTAGGTCGGTCCACCGACAGAACCTGATCAGTCCTGCCGAAGCCTGTGGATGGCTCCGCCTGCGTCATGCCTGTGTCCCGCACGCTAGTGCGAACATGTGTTCGATGTTCGCACGCGGCCCGGCGTGTCGGGTCGGGATCCGGCGGACCTCAGCGCTCGGACGCCGGCAGGCCGAGCGCGGACCAGACGGCGCGCCAGACCTCCTTGGGGCTCTCCCCCGCGTCGAGCGCCTCCACGACGGTGCGGCCACCGAGGTCGGCGATGACGTGCTGGTCGGCCCAGGCGTGCGCGTACGCCGGACCGAGCGCCTGCTCCATCCGCACCCAGAACTCCGTGTGCCGCATGACCCAGATCCTGACACTACGAACCCACCATCGATGATGTGCCCATGGCTGCTTGGACGATCCGGCCCGCGGACGAGGACGACCTCGCGGCGCTGGCCGCCATCTATGACCAGGAGACGCTCGACGGGTACGCCACCTTCGACACCGAACCGCAGGGCGTCGCCCCGTTCCGAGCCCGACTCGAGGGTGCGGACCATCTGCTCGTCGGCTGCGACGGCGACCAGGTACTGGGTTACGCGTACTCCGCGCCGTTCCGCACCCGCGGTGCGTACGCCGCGACGCGCGAGACCACCGTCTACTTGCACCCGAGCGCCCAGGGCCGTGGCCTGGGCCGCGCGTTGTACGACGACCTGCTCACCCGGCTCGCGCACGACCGGATGCATCGAGCCATCGCCGGGATCGCGCTGCCCAACCCGGCGAGCATCGCCCTGCACCGCGCATGTGGCTTCACCGAGATCGGCGTCTTCACCGAGGTGGGGCGCAAGTTCGACCGGTGGATCGACGTGGCGTTCTACGAACGATCCTTCATTGACACCTAGAACGTGTTCCACCCATGATGCCCAGACGCCCCGAGGAGGATCAGTGACGCAGGCTCCAGCCGCAGGCGCGCAGACCAGCAACCTGCAGCGCACCGCCGTGCTCCTCTCCTTCTCGGCGCTCGTCGTGGCCAGCCAGGTGCTGTGGTTGAGCTTCGCCTCCATCACCGACAAGACCGCCGACAAACTCGGTGTCTCCGAGGGCGCGGTCGGCGACCTCGCGGTCATCAACGCCGCGATGTTCGTGGTGCTCGCCATCCCCGCCGGTCGCTGGATGGACCGCCACTACGGCCGCACCCTCGCGGCGGGCGCACTCTTCACCGCGGTGGGCGCACTGATCCGCTTCGCCGACCCCGGGTCGTACGCCGTGATCTGCGCCGGTCAGGTGGTGATGTCGATCGGGCAACCGCTGATCCTCAACGGCCTCACCAAGATCACCGCGCGCTACTACCCGCAGGAGAAACGCACCACAGCGATCTCGATCGGCAGCGCCTCGCAATTCGTCGGCATCCTGATCGCGGTCCTCACCGGGGCTCCTCTCTTCGACGCCGGCAAGCTCCCGCTCGTCCTGGGCGTCGATGCCGCGATCGCCGTCGTCGCAGCGGTTGCGGTGCTCGTCTCCCTGCGGGTGCCCCCGGCGTACGAGGTCGAGGTGCCCGAGGCGGAGTCGATGGCGTGGTTGCGTGGTGACCGCACGATGTGGTGGCTCGCCGCGCTGCTCTTCGTCGGCTTCGGCAGCTACAACGCACTGGCGACCTGGCTCGACTCGATCATGGTCGACTTCGGCCACAAGAACACCGCCGGCGCGATCATCGCGATCATGACCCTGGCCGGGGTCGCCGGTGCCGCCGTCCTTCCCGGCGTCGCCGCCGCCCGCGACGCACGTCGCGCGGTCGCGCTGACGACGACCGTCCTGCTGGCCGTCGCCCTCGTGGCGATCGTGTTCGTGCACACGGTCGCCGTGGTCGGGATCCTGCTCGCGATCCTGGGCATCTTCCTGCTCGGCACGTTGCCGGTCGCACTGGACTGGTCCGAACTGCACGTCGGCGGGCTGCGTGCGGGCACCGCCACGGGCGTCCTGCTGCTCGCGGGCAACCTCGGCGGCGTGATCGTGGTGCTCACGGTGCAGGCGGTCATCGGACACCCGACCGCCGCACTGCTGGTGATGGCCGCCTGGGCCGTGCCCGGCTTCGTGATCGCACTGCGGCTGCCGCGGACCGTCGGCGCCGCCGGCGTGGGGGCGGCGTGACCGGGCCGGCACTGGTCACGGGTGGCTCGGGCTTCGTCGCCGGACACGTCGTCGCGCAACTTCTCGACGAGGGCCGGGAGGTCCGGGCGAGCGTGCGCTCACTGGGCAACGACGACAAGGTGGCACCACTGCGGGCCATCGCCGAGAACCGCCCCGGCACACTCGAGCTCTTCGAGGCCGACCTCCTCAGCCCCGGCGCCTTCGACGAGGCGATGGCCGGTTGCACGCACGTCTTCCACGTCGCCAGCCCGTTCCTGATGCTCGAGCAGATCGAGGACGGCCGCACCGACGTCTTCGAACCGGTGATGGTCGGCACCGCGAGCGTCCTCGACGCGGTCGACGCGACACCGTCGGTCGAACGGGTGGTGCTGACCTCGACCGTCGGGGCGATCTTCGGCGACTACGTCGACGTCCTCGAGATGGACGACCACACCCTTTCCGAGAAGTACTTCAACACCACGTCCACCCTGGAGAACAACCCGTACCACTACGCCAAGACGCAGGCCGAGCTGCTCGCCTGGGATCGCGCGAAGGCGCAGGACCGCTGGTCGATGGTGACGATCAACCCCGGCCTGATCCTCGGTCCCTCGATCACCGGCCCGTCCGACTCGGGCAGTCTGTTCCTGCTCGATGAGCTGTTCCGCGGCGAGTTCTTCTACGGCGCCCCGAACTTCGCCTTCACGTTCGTCGACGTACGCGATGTCGCCACCGCCCACCTGCGTGCGGCGGCGACGCCGTCAGCATCGGGCCGCTACATCCTCGCGCGACCGGAGATGGTGAGCTTCCTCGACATGGCGCGGATCGTGCGCCGCAAGCACCGCCTGCAGATGCGGGTGCCCAAGCATCCGGTCCCCGACGCGGCCGTGCGCGTCCTCGGCCCGCACTTCGGGCTCACCCAGGACTACATCTCCAAGCATCTGGGCATCCGTTTCGACGTCGACAACCACCGCAGCATCGAGGAACTCGGCATCGACTACCGTCCCGTCGAACGCACCGTGCTCGACCACTACGCCGCCTGGCGCAGGTCCCGCTGAGACGTCACAACCCTGGATCGCGTCGGTCCTCACCCAGCGGAAGCACCCATCGCAGGCCGGGGAACCGGGCGAATCCGCGGTCGGTGGTCACCCAGGTCGCGCCGTTCTCGATGGCGAGTGCAGCGAGGTACGCATCCGGCACCACGTTCCCGCGCGCACCCAATCCTCGACACAGGCCGTCGAAGATCGACCAGTGCCGGGCGCCGGGACGGACCGCGACGGATGCCGGACCCGCGAGGACCGCGGCACAGAAATCGAGTGCGATCTCCGGCGGTGTCGGCTCGCGATAGACCCGGTGGTTGGTGACGATGCGCACGAACGACGACAACACCTGCTCACTGACCCCGAAGGGTTCGGGCCCACACAGCGCGGCGGCCAGCCAATCCCGATGCTCAGCCGCGCGCGGACTCTCCGGACGATGGGCGTAGATCAGCGGGTTGACGTCAGCCAGCAGCACGCGAGTGCTCCGACTCCTCGAGCAGGTCGGCGAGGGCGTCCTTGTCCTCGAGGTCCACACCCGGACGCAGGCCGCTGCCGCCGTACGTCGGAAGGGACACATCTGCAGTGTCGTGGCGCCCGTGGTGCAACAGCAGCCGCAGCGCGTCATCGAGGACCTGTCCGAGGCTCTGCCCGGTGCGTGCTGCCGCGACCTTCGCCTCGCGGAGGAGGTTGTCGTCGATCGTCACCGTCGTGCGCACGCGGTCATCTTAACATCAGACCTTCGCATCATGATGCAACTCAGCTCAGCAGCAGGGTGGTGAGCCGGCGCCGGACGACGACGATGCCGACGTACGTCAGCGCGATCATGTAGACGACGGATGCCGCTGACTCCCAGGTGAGATAGCCGGTGGTGAGCTCGCGCATCAGGATCGCGCCGCGGTAGAGCGGGGTGATCTCGATGAGCCACTGCAGCGCCGCGGGATAGGCGCTGAGCGGGTAGAACGTCGCGGAGAAGAGCAGCATCGGCAGCGTGGCAAGAGTGACGTAGTCGAAGTCCTGCCAGGACCGCATGTAGGTCGTCAGCGCCATCCCGATCGCAGCGAAGGCCGCGGTGATCAGCAGTGATCCCGGCAGCGCCAGCAGCGCCCACCACGAGTGCAGCAGCCCCATCGCCGCCATCACCAGGATGAATGCGCCGGAGTAGATCCCGCCGCGGACGAGGGTCCAGGCCACCTCGCCGCGGGCGACGTCGGCGGTGCTGATCGGTGTGGCGAGCCACTGGATGAAGACCTTGTCGAATTTCAGGTGGTGGTAGAAGTTGAAGGTCGCGTCGAAGACCGCGCCGTTCATGGCTGCGGCCGCGAGCATGCCCGGGGCGACGAAGTCGGCGTATCCGATCGCGTGGCCGTGGAACGTGAACGCCTCGACCAACTTCCCGACGCCGATGCCGATCGAGAACAGGTAGAACACCGGCTCGAGGAATCCGGTGAGGAACGCGATCCACGAGTTGCGGTAGACGAGGTATTTGCGGTGCAGGATCCGCCCGACGAAGTAGGTCGGCCCGGGCAGGGTGCGCACGCCCGCGAGCGGCTGCGCCAACCGCGCGCTCATGAGACCAACCTCATCTCGAGAGCGCGCACGGCGTACCTCAATCCGATCGCGGCGAGCACGATCAGGTAGACGACGTGGATCACGGCACGACTGGCGTCGACGTGCCCGAGCGCGACCATCCGGGTGAGGTCCACCCCCTGCCACAGCGGCGTGATCCGGGCGACCCACTCGAGCACGCTGCCGAGGTTCTCGATCGGGAAGAACGCGCCCGAGAAGAGGAAGAGCGGCAACATCACCAGTCGGAACATCATCGTCATCACCGCCTCGCTGCTGGCCCACGCGCTGATCGCATAGACGGGCGCGGCGAACGCGAGACCGAGCAGGGGTTGTACGACCAGCGCCCCGATCAGACCCCAGGCGCTCGTGAAGACCCCGAACGGGATCAGCACGATCACGAACACCGTCGCCACCAGCGTCACCCTGAAGACGGCGAAGCCCAGGTGGCCCCACGCGATGTCCCGCACGCTGAGCGGGGTGGCGGTCATGGAGAAATAGGTGCGGTCCCACTTGATCGCACTCTGCACGGGCCAGGTGACCTCGCCGAACACCGTCGTCATCGTCTGCGACGCGATCAGTCCGGGCGCGACGAACGCGAGGTAGGAGTGCGCCCCCTCCAGCTTCGAGGGGTCACCAGCGACGAAGCCGCCGAGCAGCACCCCCATGGACACCACATAGAGCAGCGGGGTGAGGAAGGAGGACGCGATCGAGCCGCGCCAGCAGCGGCGGTAGACCATCGCCCAGTAGTCGAGGAGCCGCAGCAGCATCGGCTCGGTCGAGACGGGAGTGCTCATCACTCCACCAGGGTGCGGCCGGTGAGCCGTAGGAAGACGTCCTCGAGGGAGGAGCGGCGCACCAGGGAGGTGGTCGGGGTCAGGCCGCGCTCATGGACGGCCGACACCGTCGACTCGCCGTCGGCCGTGTAGAGCAGCAGTCGGTCGGGCAGCACCTCGACCCGCTCGGCGAGATCGGCGATCTTGCCCGCGACGGCCTCGTGGTCCTCTCCTCCGAAGCGGAACTCCGCGACCTCGCGGGTGGAGTGACTGCGAATCAGGTCAGCCGGCGATCCCTCGGCCACGATCAGGCCCTTGTCCATGACGACGAGCCGATCACAGAGCTGTTCGGCCTCGTCCATGTAGTGGGTCGTGAGCACGAGGGTGACGCCGCTCTGTTTGAGCCGGAAGAGCCGGTCCCACACGACGTGTCGGGCCTGGGGGTCGAGGCCGGTGGTCGGCTCGTCGAGCAGCAGGATCTCGGGTCGGTTGATCAGCGACCGCGCGATGGTCAGGCGTCGCTTCATGCCACCGGACAGGTCGTCGATCTTGGCCCTGGCCTTGTCGGCGAGCTGGACGAAGTCGAGCAGTTCGTCGGCCCGCTTGCGCACCTCCGCCCGAGGCAGCCCGAAGAATCGTCCGTAGACATAGAGGTTGTCGCGGACGGTCAGCTCGAGGTCGAGGTTGTCCTCCTGGGGACACACCCCGATGCGCGCGCGGATCTGGGGACCGTCGGTCTCAGGATCGAGCCCGAGGATCCGCAGGGTGCCCGAGCTGACCGGGGAGACGCCGGCGATCATCCGCATCGTCGAGGACTTGCCCGCGCCGTTGGGTCCGAGGAAGCCGAACGCCTGCCCCCGGCGTACCTCGACGTCGATGCCGCGCACCGCCTCGAAGCTGCCGAAGCTCTTGCGCAGGTCCGCCGCGTGGATGAGGACGTCGCCCGAGCCAGTCTCCGAAGTCACGCGTCCGACGCTAGACGATCACACCGACAACGTTCACCCGGATATGAGCCGCGGAGCTGTCGGCGACGGCTGAGAGGATGCGGGGATGGAGCGGTTCGGTCCCGGTTTCGGGGAGGCGACGACGGCGTGGTTCAAGGCTGCGTTCGCCGCGCCGACCACGGCCCAGAGCGCTGCCTGGGAGCGGATCGCGGCCGGTGATCACG
>DASVMH010000080.1:0-14776 GCA_036384455.1 Marmoricola sp.
CCTCACCCGTCTCGGCGTCGACGCCACCGCTGCTGCGCGGCTGGTGCCGGCCGGTGATGCCACCGGTCGCCAATTGCTGGAACACCTGGGTCAGCGCCGCACGCAGATCCTCGATCGGGGCGGCCTGCTGCATCAGCGGCATCGGTCGGCCCTGGGCGACGAGCACGACGTAGGGCACGGAAGGGACCTGGACCGCCTGGGCGATCTGCGGGAGGCGATCGACGTCGACGCGACCGAGCAGGAACTTTCCTTCGAACTCGTCGGAGAGCGTCTTGAGGTCGTCGGCGAGCGTGACGCTCTCAGGTGATCGCGACGGGCTCACGAAGGCGATGACAACCGGAGCGTTCATCGACGCCTCGAGCAGCGACTGGAGGATCTGCTCGTCGACCACGACGGCGTACGCGCCGCCGCCAGTCGCACCTGTGCCCGCCTGTGCGGCCTGTTGGAGACCGGTGAGGTCGACGGCGCCGGGACGGGAGAACTGCTGCTCGCTCATGGGCACCATTGTTCCAAACAGTCTCCCCCTAGGCGTGGTCCGGGTCAGAAGCGAGCGGGCTCGCGGTACTCGCCCCACTCGGCACGGAGGGCGTTGCAGATCTCGCCGAGGGTCGCCTCGGTCCGGCAGGCGGCGAGCATCGGCTCGACGACGTTCTGGTGTGCACGCACGGCCGCCACCATCGCGTCGATCGCGGCGAGCACCGCAGCCTCGTCGCGCTCGGCGCGGCGGCGTTCGATCAGCTTGACCTGCTCGCGCTCGACCTCGTGACTGACCCGCAGGATCTCGAGTTCGTTGGTGACCGACTCGGTGTGGCAGTTGACCCCGACGACCTTCTTCTCGCCCTTCTCGAGCGCGATCTGGTAGGCGAAGGCCGCTTCGGCGATCTCGCCGGTGAACCAGCCGTCCTCGATGCCGCGGAGGAGGCCCCTCGTGACCGGTGTTTCACCGGCACGGGTCGCGGCCGCGAGCCCCTCGACGTCCGCATGGGTCAGCGTGGATCCGCCGAGGCCGATGATCCGGTCGAAGATCTTGTTGGCCTCCGCCTCGATCTGGTCGGTCAGCGCCTCGACGAACCAACTCCCACCGAGCGGGTCGGCGACGTTGGTCACCCCCGTCTCCTCCATGATCACCTGCTGGGTGCGCAGCGCGATCTCGGCGGCGGACTCGCTCGGCAGTGCGAGCGTCTCATCGAGCGCGTTGGTGTGCAGCGAGTTGGTGCCACCCAGGACGGCCGCGAGGGCCTCGATGCCGGTGCGGACGACGTTGTTGTACGGCTGCTGGGCGGTGAGCGAGACACCGGCGGTCTGGGTGTGGAAGCGCAACCACTGCGCCTTGTCGGTCTTGGCTCCGTAGACATCGCGCATCCAGCGGGCCCAGATGCGCCGAGCCGCACGGAATTTGGCGATCTCCTCGAAGAAGTCGACGTGGCTGTCGAAGAAGAAGCTCAGGCCGGGCCCGAAGACGTCGACGTCGAGCCCGCGGGAGAGACCCAGCTCGACGTAGCCGAACCCGTCGGCGAGGGTGAACGCGAGCTCCTGCGCGGCCGTCGAGCCGGCCTCACGGATGTGGTAGCCGGACACCGAGAGTGGCTTGTACGCGGGGATGTTGGCGGCGCAGTACTCCATCAGGTCGCCGATCAACGACAGGTGCGGCTCCGGCGCGAACAGCCACTCCTTCTGCGCGATGTACTCCTTGAAGATGTCGGTCTGCAGGGTGCCGTTGAGGGTGCCGATGTCGACACCCTGGCGCTCGGCAGCGACGAGATACATGCAGAAGATGGGCACGGCGGGGCCGCTGATCGTCATGCTGGTGGTGACCTCACCGAGTGGGATGTCCCTGAAGAGCACGTCCATGTCGGCCGCCGAGTCGATCGCGACGCCGCAGTGCCCGACCTCGCCGAGGCTGCGCGGGTCGTCGGAGTCGCGGCCCATCAGGGTCGGCATGTCGAAGGCGACGGACAGACCGCCGCCGCCCCGGCCGAGGATCATCTTGTAGCGCTCGTTGGTCTGCTCGGCGTTGCCGAACCCGGCGAACTGCCGGATCGTCCAGGTGCGGCCGCGGTTGCCGGTGGGGTGCAGTCCACGCGTGTACGGGAACTCGCCGGGCCACTCCGATTCATCGGTGCCGTACGCCGGCTCGACCTCCATCCCCGACAAGGTGGTGAAGTCGGCGTCGCGGATCTGGCCCTTGGCCACCGCGGCGTCGTACCTGCTCTGCCAACGCCCCCGTGCAGTCGTCATGGGTAAATAGTAGGACGTCCAAGTAAATGATCGCAAACCGGCTCGCGCAAGATCCGGGGACCCCTCAGAAATCGCCCGCTGCCCGACGCAGCGGCCGCAGCACCTCGGACAGTTCGCGCAGCGCAGTCTCGTCGAGCGGCCCGATGCCGAAGTCGCTGGCCAGCAGCGCCTCCGTGGCGCGCTCGACCAGAGCACGACCCTCCGGCGTGATCTCCGCGAGAACGGTCCGCCCGTCGTCGGGATGCGGCCGCCGGACGACGAGCCCGGCCCCCTCGAGGCGGTCGACGATCGAGGTCACCGATGTCGGGTGCACCTGGAGCCGCTCCCCCATCTTCCCCAGCGGCATCGAGCCCCGGGACGAGAACGTCAGCAGCACCAGACCCTCGTAACGGGCGAAGGTCAGGCCGAGCGGTTTCAGCGCTCCGTCGAGTTGGGCGAGCACCAGTTGGTGCACGCGCATCAAGGAGGTGACCGCGTGCATCTGCGGGACCCCGTCCCAGTGCTCGGCCCAGCGGCGGGCGGCCTCGTCGATCGGGTCGAACGGAAGACTCATCGGGTCGGCTCCAGATCGGTCACGGCGCAGCGGTACTCGCTGGCGAGTGCGTGGAGGTCCGCCCGGGCGGCGCTGATCCGACAACCCGAGCCGGGCCGCACCGGGATCCCCTCGTCGAGCCAGCGTGCGCGGGCCTCGTCACGCAGGTGTGCGGGAAGGTCGCCGGAGGCGTTGGTGACCCGCCACCAGGTGACGCCACCGCCGTACCGGCTCATCACCGCACCGACCTGGCGTGGGCCGATCCCGACGATGCCGGCGATGTCGCCGTAGGACACCACCCGACCGCGCGGGATCCGCTCCACCACGCGCAGCACGTGCTCGGCGACCAGTTCGTCCACATCGGCACGCTACTGGTCGGTGCCCAGACTCGCGATCAGATCGTCGGCCGCGGCGTAAGGATCGATGTCGCCGGCGACCACACGTTCGGCCAGCACGTCGAGATCGGTGCGCTCGTGAACATCGTGCCACTGCTTGCGGAGGGCGGTCATCGCGATCGCCTCGACCTCGTCGCGCGCACGCCTGGTACGCCGTGCGCGCAACTGCCCGCTCGCGACCAGCCAGGCGTGGTGCTTGCCGATCGCCTCGACCACCTGCCCCATGCCCTCGCCGGTCTGCGCCACGGTCTTGAGGATGTCGGGCTTCCATGCGCCCTCCGTCCGCTCGGCGAGCGCGAGCATCGACCGCAGCTCGCGGCGCACCTGGTCGGCACCGTCACGGTCGGCCTTGTTGATGACGTAGAGATCGCCGATCTCGAGGATCCCGGCCTTCGCGGCCTGGATGCCGTCACCCATTCCCGGCGCGAGCAGCACGACGGTGGTGTCGGCCATGCCGGCGATCTCGACCTCGCTCTGCCCGACCCCGACCGTCTCGACGAGGATCACGTCACATCCGGCTGCATCCAGGACCCGCAGCGCCTGCGGTGTTGACCAGCTCAGCCCGCCCAGGTGACCCCTGGACGCCATCGACCGGATGTAGACCTCGCGATCGAGCGCGTGGTCCTGCATCCGGATCCGGTCGCCGAGCAGGGCACCGCCCGAGAACGGTGAGGACGGGTCGACAGCGAGTACGCCGACCCGCTTGTCCTGCTTGCGCAGCTCGGTGACCAGCGCGTTGGTGGAGGTCGACTTGCCGACGCCCGGGGAGCCGGTCAGGCCCACCACGTGCGCGTTGCCGGAGTACGGTGCCAGCGCCGCCATCACGTCACGCAGCGCCGGTGAGGCGTCCTCGACCAGCGAGATCAGCCGGGCAACAGAACGGGCGTCCCCGCCTCTGGCGCTCTCGACCAGGGCGGGGACGTCGACGTTGCTGCGACGAACGGGCACAGCTGACGGGTCAGGCTGCTCAGGAGCCGGCCGGCACGCGCACGATCAGGGCATCGCCCTGACCGCCGCCACCGCACAGCGCGGCTGCGCCGATGCCACCGCCGCGGCGCTTGAGCTCCTGGGCGAGGTGCAGCACGATCCGGGCGCCGGACATGCCCACCGGGTGCCCGAGAGCGATCGCCCCGCCGTTGACGTTGACGACGTCGTCGGAGATGCCGAGTTCGCGGGCCGACTCGATGCCGACGGCCGCGAAGGCCTCGTTGAGCTCGAAGAGGTCGATGTCGGAGATCGCGATGCCCTCCTTCTCGGCGGCCTTCTTGATCGCGTTGGCCGGCTGCGCCTGCAGCGTGGAGTCGGGCCCGGCGATCTGACCCGAGGCACCGATCTCGGCGAGCCAGGTCAGACCGAGCTCCTCGGCCTTCGCCTTGCTCATCACGACCACGGCGCAGGCACCGTCGGAGATCTGCGAGGACGAGCCCGCGGTGATGGTGCCGTCCTTGGAGAACGCCGGGCGCAGCCCGGCCAGGGACTCCGCCGTGGTGTCACCACGGACACCCTCGTCGGTCGTGACCACGACCGGGTCGCCCTTGCGCTGCGGGATCGACACGGGGACGATCTCGTCGTCGAAGACGCCGTTCTTGATCGCTGCGGCGGCGCGCTGGTGCGACTGTGCCGAGAAGGCGTCCTGCTCCTCGCGGGTCAGGTTGTCGGTGTTGGCGTTGCGGGCCTCGGTCAGCGCACCCATCGCCTGGGTGGTGAACTGGTCGTACAGCGCGTCGTAGGCCATCGAGTCGACCAGGGTGGTGTCGCCGTACTTGAAGCCCTCGCGGGACTTCGGCAGCAGGTGCGGAGCGTTCGTCATCGACTCCATGCCGCCCGCGACGACGATCTCGTGCTCGCCCGCGCGGATCAGCTGGTCGGCCAGCGCGATCGCGTTCATGCCCGAGAGGCAGACCTTGTTGATGGTGATCGCCGGGACGTCCATCGGGATGCCGCCCTTGACCGCGGCCTGGCGCGCGGTGATCTGACCGGCACCGGCCTGGATCACGTGGCCCATGATCACGTAGTCGACCTGGTCGCCGGTGACGCCCGCCTTCTCGAGCGCACCCTGGATGGCGACACCGCCGAGGTCGGCGGCGGACAGCGTCTTGAGCCCGCCGAGCAGGCGTCCGATCGGGGTGCGGGCACCGGCGACGATCACGGATCCGGACATGGTTCCTCCGAAGTTGAAGTGGGGGCTCCGCGCGCGTGGGACGCAGTGCCGCTGAGGTCCTCTGAGGGTACCCACGTCCCGACGGGTCGCAGAAGGCAGTCTCGTGTCGGTGAGGTCACACCGGATTGAGGCCGACGCCGCCGTAGGTGAGGATGACAGTCATGAGTGCCCCATTGGACATCCCCGACCACCTGTTCGTCTGCATCGACCACGTCGGCGTCGCCGTGCCCGACCTCGACGCCGCGATCGAGCTCTACTCCCGCGCGTACGGCATGACCGTCGCCCACCGTGAGGTGAACGAGGAGCAGAAGGTCGAGGAGGCGATGATGCAGATCAACACGGGCGCAGGGGATGCAGACGCCTCGGGCACCCAACGGATCCAGCTCCTCGCCCCGCTCAACGACGAGTCCACGATCGCGAAGTTCCTCGACCGGTCCGGGCCGGGCCTGCAGCAGCTCGCGTTCCGGGTCACCGATGTCGAGGAGGTCAGCGCGACCCTGCGCGAGCGGGGGCTGCGGCTGCTCTATGACGCACCCAAGCGGGGTACGGCGGACAGCCGGATCAACTTCATCCACCCCAAGGACGCCGGCGGTGTCCTGGTCGAGCTCGTCCAGCCCGCGGCCGCGCACTGAGTCCCCGCGCCGGGTTTGTCCCCGGCGCGCGCGGGGAAGGCTGATGGCTGGCGCTGACCAGCGCATGTCCGCCGACCGAAGAGACTCGAGAATGAAGCCATCGACCCGCGTCCCGAAGATCCTGCTCACCTTCGCCGCTGCCCTCACGGCGGCACTCGCGCTGACCGTCGCACCGGCGGCGGCCGCCAGCAACCACAGCCTCAACCACGGCGGAGTCCTGGCCCAACTGGCGAACGTCACCTATCACAAGAGCGGCAGCTTCTGGAGCGGCGAGCACTCCATGACCGTCGACGCACGCCTGTCCGAGGGCTGCACGAAGCGGGCGAAGAAGCGGGGCTACGTGGTGCACGCGCGCTTCGTGTGGGACCGCAAGCGCGAGACTGACATCACCACGCATTACTCGGTCTCGTGCGGGCACTTCAACTACATCCACGCCACTGAACACAGCGGCGGCGGCACGTGGCAGGCGAACTTCCCGATCCGCGGGGTCCGGGTCACGCTCAGCATCCTCAACGGAAGCGGGAAGACGGTCGCCTCGCAGAAGTTCCGGATCGGATACTGATCCACCGATCCGCTCAACACCCTCACGATGAGACGGCCGTCACGATCCGCACCGTCCCTGGTTAACCTTCGGTAACCTGCACGACGGCCGTATTGCCCGCCGCGGTGGCCCCGCGGAACTCGTCATCTGAGGTTAGGAAAACGACCGTGCAGCACATCCTCGAAGCCATCTCGTCCGGCGAAGCGA
Organism: Marmoricola sp.; assembly: GCA_036384455.1. Lineage (GTDB taxonomy): Bacteria > Actinomycetota > Actinomycetes > Propionibacteriales > Nocardioidaceae > Marmoricola. The sequence goes on from DASVMH010000080.1 coordinate 6,707, forward strand.
CCAGCGACGACTTCGCCAACCTCACGCTTCCCGAGTCCTATCGGGCCGCAACCGTCCACAAGGACGAGGTGGACATGTTCGAGGGCGTCGCCTCGCGCGACAAGGATCCCCGCAAGTCGATCCACGTCGAGGACGTCGCGCTGCCCGAGCTCGGCCCCGGCGAGGCGTTCGTCGCGGTGATGGCCTCGGCGATCAACTACAACACCGTCTGGACCTCGATCTTCGAGCCGGCTCCGACCTTCGGCTTCCTCGAGCGCTACGGCCGGCTCTCCCCCCTGACCAAGCGGCACGACCTGCCGTACCACATCGTCGGCTCCGACCTGTCCGGCGTCGTGCTCGCCACCGGTCCCGGCGTGACCAAGTGGAAGCCGGGCGACCGCGTCGTCGCGCACTGCCTCTCGGTGGAGCTCGAGTCCGCCGACGGTCACGACGACACGATGATGGACCCCGAGCAGCGCATCTGGGGCTTCGAGACCAACTTCGGCGGGCTCGCCGACATCGCGATGGTCAAGGCCAACCAGCTGATGCCGAAGCCCGAGCACCTCACCTGGGAGGAGGCTGCCTCTCCCGGCCTGGTGAACTGCACGGCGTACCGCCAGCTCGTGTCCAAGAACGGCGGCAACATGAAGCAGGGCGACAACGTCCTGATCTGGGGCGCCTCCGGTGGTCTCGGCGGCTTCGCGACCCAGTACGCCCTCAACGGCGGCGCCACCCCGATCTGCGTGGTCTCCAGCGAGGACAAGGCCGAGATCTGCCGCAAGATGGGCGCGGAGCTGATCATCAACCGTCGCGAGGAGGACTACAAGTTCTGGAACGAGGACGGCACCGCGCAGAACCCGAAGGAGTGGCTGCGGTTCGGCAAGAAGATCCGCGAGCTCACCGGCGGCGAGGACATCGACATCGTGTTCGAGCACCCCGGCCGCGAGACCTTCGGCGCATCGGTCTTCGTCACCCGCAAGGGCGGCACCATCACGACGTGCGCCTCGACGAGCGGTTTCATGCACGAGTACGACAACCGCTACCTGTGGATGAACCTCAAGCGGATCATCTCGAGCCACTTCGCCAACTACCGTGAGTCGTGGGAGGCCAACCGCCTCATCGCCAAGGGCAAGATCCACCCGACCCTGTCGAAGACGTTCACCCTGGACGAGGTCGGCCAGGCCACGCTCGACGTGCACCAGAACAAGCACCAGGGCAAGATCGGCGTCCTGTGCCTGGCGCCCGAGGAGGGGCAGGGCGTGCTCGATGAGGAGATGCGTGCCGAGCACCTCGACGCGATCAACCGCTTCCGCGGCGTCTGAGCGCACCCGATCGGTCCCGGAGCGCGGGAATTCGTAGCGTTATAAGGGATATCTCACGTGTCCGGCCTGGGTTTGGCCGGTTCGATCAGGGACACTGGGGCGTATGAGCGAGCACCAGGGCCTGTCCATCTTCGACGACGTCGACCCCGAGCCGGCACCGACGACCGCGGCCGGAGCGGCGGAATCGGATGCCGAGCCGACCCAGGTGCTCCCCAAGATCCCGACGCAGAGCGGGACACCGGAGAAGCCGAAGAGCGACGCCGGCAGTGACGGGTCAGCGACTGTCCGCACGCCTGTCGTCCCGCCGGCTCCCGGCCCGGCACCTGCACGGACGGCCGCGGCCTCGGCCGCACCGCTGCCCGTCGTCCGTCGCGGCGGCTACGACCGCGACGCCGTCGACCAGAGGATCGATTCGCTGACCAGCGATCACCGGGCCGCGGTCGCCCGCGCGGAGGCCGCCGAGGCGCAGGCGAAGACCCTGCAGGCTGGTCTCGACAGGGCGAGCGCCGATCTGGCCGAGCGCGAGGCGCCGTCGTACGCCGGGCTCGGCGGCCGCGCGAGCGAGATGTTGCGGCTTGCCGAGGAGCAGGCCGAGGCCGTCGTCGTGGAGGCGAAGGACCAGGCCTCCCGCATCGTCGAGCAGGCCACGAAGGACGCTGCGGCTATCCGGTCCGCTGCCGAGAGCGAGGCCGAGGACATGCGCTCGGTGCAGTTGCGCGAGCTCGACGCCCACCGCGCCGGGGTGCTCTCCGAGGTCGGCGCCGAGCGCACGCGTGCCCGCGCCGAGGCCGATGAGACGGTCAGTGCGGCCAAGCGCGAGGCCGACCAGCATCGCCTCGCCGCCGAGCAGGAGACCAACGCACTACGCAGCGCCGCCACGCGCGAGGCCGAGCAGGCCCGCGCGTCGGCCGACCGTGAGGTGGCCGAGGCCCGCCGCCTGCTGGCGCTGGAGAAGGAGCGTCTCACCCGTGAGGCCGCCGAGCACCACTCGACGGCGATGGCCGAGACCGAGCGGTTGGTCCGCGAGGCCGAGGAGCGCGCGAACGCCGCCGAGACCCGCGCCCGCGAGGCGACCAACGCGGCAACCACCCATCGCGAGCAGTCGGCGACGGAGGCCGATCAGCTCCTGGTCCGGGCTCGCCGCGAGGCCGAGCAGATCGTCAATGCGGCGACCAAGCAGGCCGAGAGCATCCGGAACTCCGGTCACGCCGATTCCGAGCGGGAGCTCAATGCGATCCGCGCGGAGGTCGACCGGCTCACGAAGCGCCGCGACGCGATCACGGCTCAGCTGGGTGCGCTGCGCGACGTCGTGGCCGGTTTCGGCGACGACGAGAGCTGAGCTCCGCCCCGGTCGTTCTCGCCGAGCTTGACCAGCACGACGCCGCCGAGCACGAGGGCCGCTCCGGCGAACTGGACCCCGAGGGGCACCTGGTCGAGCAACAACCACGCGAAGACGAGCGCGAACAGCACCTCGAAGAGTGCGATGAACGACGCGAGTCGTGCGCCCAGGCGACGGGTGGCCGCGATTCCCGTGACATAGGCGATCGCCGCGGTGATCACCCCGAGCGCGACCACCGGCACCCAGAACGCGACCCTGGTGCCGACCAGGTCGACGGGCTGACGGCTCGCCCGGAAGTCGAGGACCCCGAACACGTCGGCGATCCCCAGCGCGAGCGCGCCCACGACGAGGCCGCCCGCAGCGAGAACGATCGGCGGCAGCGCGTCCTCGGGTTCGTCCGTGACGTCGGACAGCATGAAATAGACCGCGGCCCCGACGGTGGCGACCAACGCCCACACCACACCGACCCGGCTCGGGTGGACCCCGCCGAAGAGGTTGAGCACCAACGTGAGGCCGCCCAGGGCCAGCACGCCGCCGACGACCGTCCGCGGGCCCGGGCGGTGCCCGCGTCGCAACCAGAGCCAGAGCACGACCAGGACCGGCGACATGTATTCGATGAGCAGCGCCATCCCGACGTCCATGTGCCGCACCGCGTTGAAGTACGCGAACTGGCATCCGGCGACCGCCACCACGCCGTACGCCACGACCACGTCCAGTTCACGCACCACCCGGCCCCAGCGTCCGCGCAAGGCCACGGCAGCCGGCACCGCGAGGACGACGGCTGCGATCGCGACCCGGGCCGTCACGGCCGCGGCCGCGCTCCAGCCGGCGTCCATCAGACCGGCAGCGAGCGAGCCCGACATCCCGAACGAGGCCGCGGACACCAGCGCCAGACCCAACCCCGGGCGTGCCGGCGCGACGGCGGTAACCACCTCAGTGTCATGTGCTAACGCCGTCATGACACATGACGTTAGCGCGAAGGGGGTAAGGTGTCAACATGGTTTTCGCCCATGACACCGAATCAGCGCTGCTCGCCGCGGTGGAACTGGTGAACTCTGCGGCCGCGCCGGACACGATGACGACCCCGGAGGAGCTGACCAGCTTCTTCGAACGCCACGCGTACACGGGCAGGCACGACGGGGGCGACCGTGAGCTCGAGCAGGTCAGGGCGCTGCGCCCCGCCCTCCGTGCGCTGGTGACGAGCACCCGGGACGACGCTGTGGAGTTGGTCAACCGGATGCTCAGCGACGCCGGCGCGGTCCCCCAACTCGTACGCCACGGCGATCTCGACTGGCACGTCCATGCCACCGACTCCGACGCGCCCTTCGCGGACCGGATCGTGGTCGAGACGGCGATGGCGATGGTCGACGTGATCCGTGCCGACGATCTCTCCCGGCTGGGCGTCTGCGCGGACGAGGCCTGCGACGGCGTGGTCCTGGACCTCTCGCGGAACCGCTCGAAGCGCTTCTGCTCGGTGACCTGCGGCAACCGCAACGCGGTTGCCGCCTACCGCGCACGCCAGCGCGACTGACGCGAACCCCTAGTCAGCGGTCAACGACACGTCGTCGAGTTGCGCCCAGGTGTCTCCGTTGACCGCCCAGAGGCCGCCGTAGACCGACACCCGCGTGTTGTTGCCGGTGTTGAGGTGCACCGTCTCCAGGGTGTACCCGGACAGGTTCGCGTACTTCTGCTCGGCGATCACGGTGCCTGAGGTCGTCCGGACCCCGAAGTAGCCGTCGGTGTTGTTCGACGACGTCCGCACCCAGCCGGTCAGGGTGTAGTCGGTGTTGGGTGCGACCGTGACGGTCTGGTCGATGTCGTTCCAGCCCGAGGTGTTGCGCACCCAGCCGTTGTTCGCCCCGGAGTGTGCGTTCCCGAGGTTCGCGTCGACCCCGCACTGACCCGAGCAGGCCCACGCGCCCAAGCCGCCGTCCTCGAAGCCCGGGTCGGAGACCACGTTGCCGGTCGGCGGCGGGGGTGCCGGGAAGGTCGGGTGGTTGAGCACAGCCATCATCCGCGGCATGTCGTCTGCCAAGTAGGCGTTCCAGCACATCTGGTCGTGGTTGTTGTCGCATCCCCAGCCGAGATCGGGCGAGGCCACGTGGTCCTGGCTGTACCAGTAGTTCACCCCGGCCGCGGCCATCCGACTGGCCATCAGGTCGTTCTGCGGCTTGACCGCACTCTCCACGATCCCGTCCCCACTGCTCGAATCACCCGTGCCGACGTAGAGCGCGACCGTGGTGTTGGCCAATTTCGCAACATTGGACGCCTTGACGTCCGAGATGGCCAGCGCCGTCTGGTTGAACGGCGCGAACTCCTCGCCCATGATCGAGCCGGGCGCTGCCGGATCGCCGGATCCGGGTACGACACCGATCTCCTCGCCGTAGACCGCGGCCTCGGTCGTGGCGTTCCCGGTGTCGACCGCCCCGGAGAATGCCGCGGCGTACCCGTACAGGTCGGCCCGGTCCTCGGCGTAGTGCATCGAACCGAAGCCGCCCATCGACAAACCGGCGATCGCCCGTCCGGAACGGTTGGCGATCGTGCGGAGGTTCGCGTCGATCCAGGGCACGAGTTGCGTGTTGTGGAAGGTCTCCCAGTTCTGCGGGCACACCGACCCACAGCTCTGCCAGTTGACGAACCAACCCTTGACCCCACCGTCAGGCATCACGGTGATCAAGGGGTACGGGTCGGTGATCGCGTCCGCCGCTCCCCCGGCCTGCGTCCACGCCGACGGGCCGGCGAGCGCGCCATGGAAGAGGTACAGCGTCGGATAACGCGCATCGGGATGGTCCGAATAGCCCTCGGGGAGCAGCACGATCACCTCGTGCTGTCCGCTGACCGCCGTCGTCGTGACCTGGAGGTCGATCTCCCGGCCCTGCACGCTCTGGCTGACAACATGGATGCCGTTGCCGTCCGCGAACGTGGGTGCCGCCGCTGATGCCGGCGCCGAGGGCAGCATCGGGAGACTCACCCCCACCGCAAGCGCTGTGACCGCAACGATCCGCCGGAATCGGTTCATGGGGACCTCCTCGTCCGGTCCCCACCGAACCATTCGCGCACACCGTTTGTCAATACATATGTAACAGTGAGTTACATCGACTACGCTTAGGGTCCGTGAGCACCTCGAGTCCACGACGTCGTACGGTCGCCGACCGGCACCGCGCACGCGAGCAGGAGATCATCGCGGCCACCCGTGCACTCTTCGACGCCGCCGGCACCCGCGAGGCGCACATCGACGACATCGCGGCCGGCGTCGGCGTCGACCGCGCCGTCATCTACCGTCACTTCACCGGGCTGGAGGAACTGTTCGCCCTGACCCTGTGCAGCTATCTCGACGAGCTGACCGCGCGGCTCGTGCCCGCCCTGGACGCTGCCCGCCAGGAGGACGACTACACGCCGGGGACCGGCATCACCCGACTGGTCGAGACCTTCGTCGAATACGGCATGACCTATCCGGCATTCGTCGACTGCTCACTGTCGATGATGCGGCGCACCGGCCTCGAACTCGTCGAGAAGGTGAGCCAGAGCGCCCTCGACCGTCTCGGCGTCCGGATGGCTCGGAGCCTCAGCCCGATCACCGGCGTGCTGCAGGAGGGCGTCGATTCCGGTGCCTTCCGGCCCCTGGATCCTGCGGTCGTGGCCAACCACATGTACGCCTCGGGCCTCGGTGTCCTGCAGATGTCCCATGTCGGCGTCCTCATCCGGGAATCCGCACCCGGGGTGCCGCTCGTCGCCTATCTGAAGCACGACCAGGTCAAGGAGTACCTCGTCGCGAGCACGCTCGCGATCGTGGCGCCGGAACGCTGAGACTCAACCGGTCGTCGCGTGCGTCTGCGCCTCGCGCTCCAAGAAACGCTCGACCCGTCGATCCGGGACCAGCCAGATCAGCGCGACGGCCACGAACGGGATCAGGCCGAGCCAGGGCTCGACGCAGGCCAGACCGATCCCGAGCAGGTAGAGCACCGGCGACGCCTTGCCCTTCCAGTCCGCACCGAGAGCCTCCCGCAGTCGGTGCCCATCGGCAGTCCGGAAGATCGCCAACTGCAGGCTGAAGTAGGCGAGCGCTGCTCCGAGGAGGTTGATCCCGTAGAGCACCGTCGGCGTCTGCGCCACCTTCGACTCGTCGAGCCACGCGGTGGTGAAGGGGAACAGCGAGAGCCAGAAGAGCAGATGGAGGTTCGCCCAGAGCACGATCCCGTCCGCCGCCTCGACCAACTGGAACATGTGGTGGTGGTTGTTCCAGTAGATCCCGACGTAGACGAAGCTGAGCAGGTAGGTCACGAAGCCGACACCCACATGGTGGGTGAGCGCGGACCAGGTGTGCTCATCGGGGACGTGCAGTTCCAGCACCATGATCGTGATGATCACAGCGAGGACGCCGTCGCTGAACGCCTCGAGTCTGCTGGTGCTCATCGCACCGATCCTAGGCGAACGTCAGGAATAGTCGTGGAAGCCAGCCCCGGTCTTGCGACCGAGCTTGCCGTCCGCGACGACCTGCTCGAGGCCCGCTGCCGGGGCGAACCCGGGCTCCTTGAACTCCGCGAAGAGCTCCTTCTGGATCGCCAGCGACACGTCGTTGCCGACCACGTCGAGGAGCGCGAACGGGCCCATCGGGAAGCCGCTGGTCTCCTTGATCGCCGCGTCGATGGTGTCGATCTCCTCACCTGACTCGTGCAGCTTCACCGCGTCGTTGAGGTACGGGAACAGCAGGCAGTTCACGATGAAGCCGGAGCGGTCGCCGCAGGAGACCGAGACCTTCTTGACGTTGGCACACAGGGCCAGCACGGTCTCGTTGACGGCCGGATCGGTCGCCTCCGTGGTGACCACCTCGACGAGCTTCATGACCGTCGCCGGGTTGAAGAAGTGCATGCCGATGACGGCCTCGGGGCGCGAGATCGAGTCGCCGAGGCGGGTGATCGGCATCGACGAGGTCGTGGTGGCCAGGATCGCGCCCGGCTTGCAGATCCGGTCGAGGTCGCGGAAGAGCTCGAGCTTCACGTCGAGGTCCTCGGCGATCGCCTCGACGACGATGTCGACGTCATCGAGGGCCTCGCGCTCGGTGGCCGCGATGATCCGGCCGAGCACGGCATCCTTGCCGCCCTCGTCGAGCTTGCCCTTGTCGACCAGACGGGACAGGCCCTTGTCGATGCTGGCGATCAGGCCCGCGGTCTTGTCGTCGCTGCGGCCGACGAAGACCACGTCGTACCCGGCCTGGGCGAAGACCTGGACGATGCCGGCGGCCATGGTGCCGGTGCCGACCACGCCGACCCGGGCGATCTCGTGGCGCAGCTCCGGCGCCTCGTCGCCGGAGCCGGCCGGCTCGTCGGCGAACGTGCGGCCCTCGGCCACCATCGTCTCCAGCAGGTCCGCGGGCCGGTGCAGCTCGTCACCGGTCTGCGCGAAGCGCTCGGCGAGCTGGTCGCGCACGGT
>DASVMH010000081.1:0-1689 GCA_036384455.1 Marmoricola sp.
CCCGACAGGGGCTGCGGGATCGGTTGGCGGGTCGCCTCCACCGGGCGCCGCCCGGTCAGTGCGGTGTCCGCAGCGTCGAGGATCACGCACAGCCCGCGCCCGCCCGCGTCGACGACTCCCGCGTCACGCAGCGTCTTCAGCTGCTCAGGGGTGCGCGCCAGCGCCGCCCTCGCCCCGTCAGCCGCTGCGGTGACCACGTCGGCGAGATGTTCGGGCGATCCGGCTGCTGCCGCCGCAGCCGACTCGGCAGCGGCGCGCGCCACGGTGAGCATGGTGCCCTCGACGGGCTTGCCGACGGCGGCGTACGCGGCATCGGCGGCCACCCGCATCCCCTCGGCGAACGCCTCCGCGTTGCTGATCCCCCTGTCCTCGGCGAGGCCGCGCAGCAGCGCGCCCACGAGTTGGCTGAGGATCACCCCGGAGTTGCCGCGCGCGCCGAGCAGCGCTCCTCGGGAGTACGCCGCCAGCACGACCGGCAACTCGTCGGAGTCGAGTTCGCGGATCGCGTCGCGGGCGGCCGCCATGGTGAGGAACATGTTCGTCCCCGTGTCGCCGTCGGGCACGGGATAGACGTTGAGCGCGTCGATCTCCTCACGCGCGGCCCCGAGAGCCTCGGTGGCGAGGTCGGCGAACCGGCGCAGCACCTCGACATCGATCATGGCCGCAACCGTAATGGCTCCGACCCACGATTTCGTGGTAGGGCGGTGCCTGGTTTATCCTTGTGCGGTTGCCCGGACTCGGTTCGGGCCCCAAAGACCTGAACCTGATCAACCAAGGAGTCAACGGTGGCTGCCGTCTGCGACATCTGCGCGAAGAAGCCCGGCTTCGGCAACAACCGGCCGTGGTCGCGCAAGATCACCAAGCGTCGTTTCAACCCCAACATCCAGCGCGTCCGCGCCACGGTCAACGGCACCCCCAAGCGCCTCAACGTGTGCACCGGTTGCCTCAAGGCCGGCAAGGTCACCCGCTGACCGCGCCCCACTGAACATCGAACGGCGTCGCCCCTCGGGGCGGCGCCGTTTGTCTTTGCTCTGCACCGGGATCTCCAGACGCCTGCTGTCCACGAATCACGACCTAACGCCCTGGGCACAGCGGGCAGCGCTTCGGGCGACCGGGCCACCCCTGACGTTGGAGGATCTTCCCGACGAGCGCGGCGGAACGACAATGCTCGCGGAACACCTGGCGATGGGTGAGCCGCACCGTGAGTTCACCACGCTCCGCAAGCGTCTCCAGATCCCGGACGCTGTCTCGGGCGCGTGCTTCGGCCCCGGAGTGGTGCGCGAGACCATCGAGCTCGATGACGAGTCCGTACGCTGCGTACTCACCGTCGCGATAGAGGGTCCGTCCGTCGAGAACGTCTCGGACCTGGCGATTCATCTTCGGTAAGCCGTGCGGGCGCTCGACGAGGTGCAGGTATCCGCGCTCGAGCACCGAACAGGTCCCCTCCTCGAGGTCGCGAAGCAGGTCGGTCAACATTCCTCGTCGAGGCACACGCGCCCGGGCGCCGAGGACCCGGCGCAGCTCGGCCACCGTCGTACGCCTGGTCCACAGGGCCTCACTGAGCAGTGTCAACGCACCAGCCTCGTCGCGCTCGGCAGCGGCATCGATCGCGGCCTCCGCGAAGCGGACCCTCGGGGGCGAGGCGATGTCATCGACCCGACCGTCGAAATCGGAGATGGCCTGGACCCT
>DASVMH010000082.1:0-2703 GCA_036384455.1 Marmoricola sp.
CGACGATCCTGGTCTCGGGCGGGCGCCGGGGTCTCGACCTCGAGCTCGCCCCCGGCGACCTCGCCACGGTGACCGGTGCGAGTCTCGCCGGGATCGCAGCAGGGTGAGCCATCCAGGCTAGGGTCGCCCTCATGCCGGGAAAGGTCGTGGTGCTCACCGGGGCGGGGATCTCCGCGGAGTCCGGCCTCAAGACCTTCCGCGACTCCGACGGACTCTGGGAGGGGCACCGCCCGGAGGACGTCGCCACACCGGAGGCCTTCGACGCCGACCCGGAGATGGTGCAGCGTTTCTACGACGAACGCCGCGCCCAGCTCGCCACGGTCGAGCCGAATGCCGCGCATCGTGCCCTGGCCGAACTGGAGCACGCCCTGGGTGACGACTTCCTGCTCGTCACCCAGAACGTCGACGACCTCCATGAGCGGGCCGGCTCCAGGCGGGTGCTGCACATGCATGGTCAGCTCAAGTCGGCGCTGTGCATCGAATGCGGCGAAACAACCCACTGGACCGGGACCCTGATCGACGAGCCTGCATGCACTGTGTGTGGCATGCGGGCGCTGCGCCCCGATGTGGTGTGGTTCGGCGAGATCCCGTACGGCCTCGACGAGATCGACATGGCACTGCGCAGATGCCGGTTGTTCGTCTCGATCGGTACGTCCGGCAACGTCTATCCCGCGGCAGGCTTCGCCGCTTTCGCCAAGGCGGTCGGCGCGCACACGGTCGAGCTGAACCTCGAGCCGAGCCTGGGGGCGGATTCGTTCGTGGAGCACCATCACGGTCCGGCCGGCACCGTGGTGCCCGAGTGGGTGCGCTCGTACCTGTCTGAAAGGCAAAGCTGACCTTCGTTGCCGCAGCACGCGGGTCGCGTGAGGATGAATCCCATGAGTGGTGCGAGCGATCTGACCGACGTGCCCGACATCGAGCCGGAGGACATCGGCGGCCACGACGACGAGCCGCACGAAGAAGGCATCAACGGTCGGCTCAACTGGCTGCGTGCCGCGGTTCTCGGCGCCAACGACGGTGTCGTGTCCGTCGCCGGCATCGTCATGGGCGTGGCTGGAGCGACCAGCCGGACCCACACGATCTTCGTGGGCGGCCTCGCCGGACTCGTGGCCGGTGCGCTGAGCATGGCCGCCGGCGAGTACGTCTCGGTGAGCACGCAACGCGACACCGAGCAGGCGCTGCTCGCCAAGGAGCGTCGTGAACTGGCCGAGGAGCCCGAGGAGGAGCTCGCCGAGCTCGCCCAGATCTATCAGGACAAGGGACTCAGCCCTGATCTGGCGATCCAGGTCGCGCGCGAGCTGACCGCCCACGATGCGTTCGCAGCTCACGCCGAGGCCGAGCTCGGCATCGACCCCGACGACCTGACCAACCCCTGGCAGGCGGCCGCCGCCTCGATGTGCTCGTTCACCGTGGGGGCGGCGCTGCCATTGCTGACGATCACCCTGATCCCGGAGAGCATCCGCATTCCCGCGACCGTGGTGGCCGTGGTGCTGGCCCTGATCCTGACCGGCTGGCTCTCCGCCACCGCGGGTGAGGCGAATCGGCTCCGGGCGGTGCTGCGCAACGTCGCCGGCGGGCTGCTGGCGATGCTGGTGACGTACGGAATCGGCACGCTGGTGGGGTCGGGGAGCACCACGACGTGATGCTTCCCACGTGGAACGGAACATTCCAATAGGTGGATTTGCGTCTCAGGGGATGATCCGCAACCCGATCTGCACTAGCTTTCTCGGGGTGAAGATCGCAGTAGTCAGGGAGACCCGTGACGGTGAGACCCGCGTCGCGATGGTCCCGGAGCTGGTCGGCAAGCTGACCGCACTGGGATACGACGTGCTCGTCGAGCCCGACGCCGGCGCCGCCGCCGGCTTCGCCGACGACGAATACACCGAGGCCGGGGCCGCGATCAGCGAGGACGCGGTCGCTGATGCCGATGTCGTCGCCTCCGTCCGTGCCCTCGACGACGAGCGGATCGGCGGACTGAGGTCGGGTGCGGCAACCGTCTCCTTCCTGCCGGTCAACCAGTCCCACGACCTGGTCACGACGCTGCGTGATGCCGGCGTGACCTCCTTCGCCATGGAACTGGTCCCGCGGATCTCCCGCGCCCAGTCGATGGACGCGCTGTCGTCCCAGGCTCTCGTCTCCGGATACCGGTGCGCGATCGTGGCGTCGGAGATGCTGCGCCGCTTCTTCCCGCTCAACATGACCGCAGCCGGCACCGTCCAGCCCGCCAAGGTCGTCGTCCTCGGCGCCGGCGTCGCGGGTCTGCAGGCGATCGCGACGGCGAAGCGGCTCGGTGCGGTCGTCTCGGCGTACGACGTACGCGCCGCTGCGGCCGAGGAGATCCGCTCCGTCGGCGCGAAGTCGATCGACCTACAACTCGAGACCCTCGAGGGTGCCGGTGGATACGCCCGGGAGATGACCGAGGACCGCGCCGCCAAGCAGCGCGAGCTGCTCACGCCGTACATCGCCGAGGCCGACGCGCTCATCACCACCGCCGCCGTCCCCGGTCGGCAGGCGCCGATGCTGGTCACGCGCGAGATGGTGGAGGAGATGAAGCCCGGATCGGTCGTCGTCGACCTCGCCGCGGAGAGCGGCGGCAACGTCGAGGGCTCCGTCGCCGGTGAGGTGACCGAGATCGGGCACGCCCAGGTGTGGGGCGGCGACAACGTGCCGGCGCAGATGCCCGGCCCCGCTTCGACCCTTTAC
>DASVMH010000083.1:0-3247 GCA_036384455.1 Marmoricola sp.
GCGATGCGTGCCGGGCTCGGGTTCCCGGGGCCCGCGGGCGGCGCGACCGCGACCGCGGCAGGCTGCGCCGGCAGGTCGAGTCCCTTCGGCGGCGCCACCTCCGCCGGCCCGGGCGTGGGGCTCGGGAGGAGCCCGATCCGCCGGCCCGCATCGCGCAGGGCGTCGTAGCGATATTGCGCGACCCCGGCGACTCCGCCCGCGACGATCAGGATGAGCAGGACGATCAGCCAGCGGCGCCGTCGCGGGTGGCGTTGGTCACGTCGCGCCACCATTCCCCCTTCTCGATGCTGCCAAAGCCCTGGATGTGCGCGAGACTAGCCCGGACACGAATCGATGCAAGCAGAAGGGCCACGCCGTGGAGTTCGACGTCTTGGTGGAGATCCCCAAGGGCAGCAGGAACAAGTACGAGGTCGACCACGAGTCCAACCGCATCCGGCTCGACCGCCATCTGTTCACCTCGACCATGTATCCCGCCGACTACGGATACATCGAGGACACCCTCGGCCAGGACGGCGACCCGCTCGATGCGTTGGTCCTGCTCCAGGAGCCCACCTTCCCCGGATGCCTGATCAAGTGCCGCGCGATCGGGATGTTCCGGATGACCGACGAGGCCGGCGGCGACGACAAGGTGCTATGCGTACCGTCCACCGACCCGCGCCTCGAGCACCTGCGCGACATCGCCCACCTGCCGAAGTTCGACCGTCTCGAGATCCAGCACTTCTTCGAGGTCTACAAGGACCTCGAGCCCGGCAAGTCCGTCGAGGGCGCCGAGTGGGTCGGCCGCACCGAGGCCGAGGCCGAGGTCGCCGCCTCCTTCGAGCGTCTCAAGGCGCAGGGCGAGCACTGACCCAGGGCGATTTGTCTGGTTCGGTTTCACAGGGCGGGTCCCCGCCGAACCGATCAGCTCCGTACGCCCCGGAAGTACCCGATCGGGCCGGACATCTCGACGGTGATGTCGGTGAGTCCGGCCTCGCTCATCCAGGCCCGTACCTGCGCGCTCGTCGCCCCGGGGCCGAGCAGGCCCGCCACCCGGCCGACCCGGCGGACCGGAACCGAGCGCAGGCCACCGCGTGAGAGCACCGGCGTGTTCAGCAGCGCGCTGCCGAGGACGGCGCCGCCGACGCGGGTGACTCGACCCATCTCGAGCACCGCCCGATGCGGGTCGGGGAAACAGTGCAGACCGGTGAAGCTCACCACCAGATCGAACTCCCCGTCGGCGAAGGCGAGATCGTGCACGTCCGCGATCTGCGGCTCGACCTGATCCGCGACCCCGAGCACCCGCGCCTCGTCCATCGTCCGGTCGAGCATGAGTTGGGAGATGTCGGCGGCGACGTAACGGATCCCCTGGCCGGGGCGTACGCCGCGCAGCGCGACCCCGCCCCCGCACGGCACATCGAGCACCACAGCGCCCGCGGGCTGCCGCCCGATCTCGGCGGTCGCGTCGTAGAGCCGGCCGAGGTCGCTGCCGAGGCCGAGCCTCCAGATGGCACCGCCGGGGCCCGGATGATCGACGGTCCAGTCGTAGAAATGACCCCACAGCGGGTCCTCCCCCCAGCCGCCGAGGCCGGGGAGATGCAACCGGTCGAGCATCAGCCGTTCCCGGGTTGGTGCAGCAGCGCGGCCTGCAGCAGCGGCTCGGGGACGCCGAGCCCGTCCACGAGATCCCCGGCGATGGGACGGATCTTGCGCAGCAGCGAGCCGACCTCGCGGCTGATCGCCTTGGACCGCTGGCTCGAGAGCCGGCCGTGCTCCATCCACCAGCCGCGGTCGGCCTCGATGGTGCTCAGCGCGAAGAGGTCGCAGAGCAGGTGCAGCGCCACCTTGTTGTCGTCGTCGGGGAGCGCGCGCACCTTCTCGAGGAAGGCTTCGAGCACGAGGCGCTCGACGTGCGCCCAAGCGGCGCCGATCACGTGGTCCTGGCAGAGGCTGAAGACCTCCGCAGGGTCCATCTTGTTGTCCATGCCCCGCTTGAGCCGCCGGGCGACACCGCTCAGGCGGTGCTCCTCGCGCCAGCGGAACATCGCGAGGTGATAGTCGGAGTCGAGCAGACCCGCCTCCTGGTCCCAGCCGTCGTCGCCGCCGGGTAGGACGTCCTTGAACCGCTCGATGACCTTGTGCACCGCGGTGCGCTCCACGACGGTGTCGACCGCGAGGCCGGCCACGAAACGGACCATCCCGAGCTGGTCGAGGTCGTTGAACCCCGACGAGTAGTCGGTGAGCAGGCCCTTGGCGACCAACTGCAACAAGATGTGGTTGTCGCCCTCGAACGTCGTGAAGACGTCGGTGTCGGCACGCAGTGCGTCGAACCGGTTCTCCGACAGGTAGCCCGCACCACCACAGGCTTCGCGGCACTCCTGGATCGTGGCGCTGGCGTGCCAGGTCCCCAGCGCCTTGGTGCCCGCCGCCCGCGACTCCAGCGCACGGCGTTGTTTCTCGTCGACGGAGTCGGGATCGGTGAAGACGCTGTGCAGTTCGCCGACGAGCACCTCCTGGGCGAAGTGCAGCGCGTACGTTCGAGCCAGCAGCGGCAGCAACCGGCGCTGGTGCATGCCGTAGTCGAGCAGCAGCCCCTCACCCGCGTCGGGCGCACCGAACTGACGCCTCAGGTTGGCGTACTTGATCGCGATGGCCAGCGCCACCTTGCTGGCGTTGATGCCCGCGCCACCGACGCTGACCCGGCCCTGCACCAGGGTCCCCAGCATCGTGAAGAAACGCCGGTCGGGGTTCTCGATCTCGGATTCGTAGACACCGGCGGCGGTCACGTCGGCGTAGCGGTTGAGCAGGTTGTCGCGCGGGATGCGTACGCCGTCGAACCAGATGCGGCCGTTGTCGACCCCGTTGAGCCCGATCTTGCGGCCGTCGTCCTCGATGCGTACGCCCGGGAGCACCTTGCCCTTCGCGTCGCGGATCGACACCAGGAACGCATGCACGCCCTCGGAGGCGCCACCGATCTCGAGCTGCGCGAAGACGGCTGCCATCTGCCCGTGCGCCGCCGCGTTGCCGATGTAGTCCTTACGTGCGGAGTCCTCCGACGTGGTGATCACGAACTCGCCGGCGGCGACGTCGTAGGTGGCCACCGTGCCGAGCGCCTGGACGTTGGAGCCGTGACCGGACTCGGTCATCGCGAAACAACCGAGCAGCTCGCCCTTGATCAGGGCGGACAGGTAGGCGTCATGGTGCTTCTTCGTGCCGAGTTGCAGGATCGCACCGCCGAAGAGCCCGAACTGCACACCGACCTTCACCAGCA